>DASRYP010000764.1:0-5082 GCA_035687165.1 Actinoplanes sp.
GCGTCATGAGTCCTCCAAGGGGGCGGCCGGTGCGGGCTCCGTCGGCAGCTCCGGCCCGAGCGAAGCTACCTTGACCGGAGGTCCGGCGGCGACCACTCGTTCGATCTCCGCACGATCCGCGGGCGGGGCGTCACGGCGGAACCACACGAAGAACTCGACGTTGCCGCTCGGCCCCGGCAACGGGCTCGCCACCACTCCGGCGACCCCGAGGCCCAGGTCGGCGGCGGCCGCCGCGACATCGAGCACAGCCTCCGCCCGCAACGGCCATTCCCGTACGACTCCCCCGGCGCCCACCCGATCCTTGCCGACCTCGAACTGCGGCTTGACCATCAGCGCGAGATCGCCGTCGGGCGCCGTGCACGCGGCCAGCGCGGGCAGCACCAGCCGCAGCGAGATGAACGAGAGATCCGCCACAGTCAGGTCGACGAGCCCGCCGATCGACTCCGGGGTGATCGCTCGCACGTTGGTGCGCTCGAGGACGACCACCCGCTCGTTCGTGCGGATCGGCCAGGCGAGCTGGCCGTAACCGACGTCGACCGCGACCACCTGGCGGGCCCCGGCGCGCAGCAGCACGTCGGTGAAGCCGCCGGTGGAGGCGCCGGCGTCCAGGCAGCGGCGCCCGGTCACGGTCAACCCGTGCCGGCCGAACGCCGCGAGCGCACCGGCGAGCTTGTGCCCGCCACGCGAGACGTACTCGGTCGCCGGATCCTCCCCGGTGACGATCACCGGGTCAGCCGGGTCGACCATCGCGGCCACCTTGCGAGCCACCGTGCCGCGCACTTGCACGCGCCCGGACTCGACCAGCGAGGCGGCCTGTTCGCGCGAGCGGGCCAGCTTGCGCCGCACCAGTTCGGCGTCGAGCCGAGCCCGACGAGCCATCAGCGCCTCACCGGTCGATGCTCGCCAGGGTCTCCTGGAGAACCTGGTGCGCCGCCTCGTACTCGGCGATCTGCTCGGCCGGGGCCAGACGCGCGGCGTTGGCGAGCGAACGCAACACCTCGTCCACCGCCGGGTGCCCGGCCTCCTCGACGATCTGCCCGGTCGCCGCGTCGACCGCCGGAGGCGTGCTGACCGCAGGCTCCGCGGGGCTCCCCAGGCTGGGCGCGTACATCGGCGGCCGGGGCAGCGGCGGCCCCGGCCGGAAACCGCCAGGCTTCGGGAACGTCATCAGCTCACGCCTCAGGGTTCCGCGGCTCGACGAAGGAGGGCGGCGTGGCCTTCCTTGCCGGGGTTCTCTTCGCCGCCGCCTTCTTGGCGGGCGGGAGGAGATCGCCGGCCGGAGCCGTCTTCTTGGCGACGGCCTTCCGCGCCGCCGGCGTCCTCTTCCGCTCGGCTTCCACCGTGGCCGGGGCCGCCTTCGCGGTAGCCCGCTTGGCGGCCGGGATCACCTCGTCCGGCGGCGGGATCGCCTTGGCCGGGGCCGTCTTCCTGGCCACGGCCTTCTTCGCCACGGCCTTCGTCGCCACGGCTTTCTTGGCGACCTTGCGCGGCATCGGAGCGGGCTCGTCGAGCCGGGTGCCACCGATCTCGGACTCGGGCGCACCCGCTCCGCCCTCGGCCCGCGACTCGGCGTCGCGCAACTGCCGCTCGAGATCCCGTACGCGATCAGTCAGCTCGATGACCTCCTCGGCGGTGGCCAGACCGACCACGCCGAGTGCCTTGTCCACCTCGTAGCGGACGATGTTCGTCAGCGCCTCACGGTTCGCCATGCCGACCGACATCAGATCGTCGACCAGGCCCTGCAACTGCGCAGCCGTGGCCCCGCCACGGTTGACCAGTTCGCCCGCCACCTTCTGGGCACGCTTGCGCGGTGCTTCGGTCAGACCGAGCGCCATCTCCAGATACGCCCGCCATGCGTCCGGCATGTTCCGCTCCTCTCACGGCTCGTCGGGTGTCACGCTACCGGGCGGTCAGCAATACTTCGTGAGGTACGGTCCGCGTCCCGGGCCGGGGTGTCGTGAGGAAGGGGTCCGATGGCGACCGTGGAGGAGTGCCGGCAGGCGTTGCACGATCTGGCGGCGAGGATGGCGAGTCACGCCGAGACCCGCGGAAAACTCGACTTCGACAGAACCCTGGCGTGCCGCGTTCCCGACCTGGAGACGGCCTTTCACGCGATCCTCGCGGGCGGCCTGCTCACCGACATATCCGACGGCGACGACCCCAAGGCCAAGATCGCCCTGATCGCGAACAGCGACGAGCTGGTGGCCATGATCGGCGGCCGGCTCGACCTCACCCGCGCGATCGCTACCGGCCAGGTCAAAATCAAGGCAAACCCGTTCGACCTGCTGAAACTCCGCAAACTCATCTGATCCGCCGAGGCCCGGCGGACCTGCTGGTGGAGTGGAGTCAGAGACCCCAGGACTTGAGCAGTTCCCCGGCCGCGGTGGAGGCGGCACGAACGTTCGACAACGGAACGCCACCCCACGTGGCCGCACAGAGCAGGCGCAGGGCGACAACCGGGTCGCCGTCGTCGTCGCCGGAGAGAGAAACCGAGTCCCTGTCCCTCGTCACAGTCCAGCCACCGGCCTCGGCGACCGCCAGCGGGACGGCGGCTTCGTCGGCCGGGCGGAACAGCCCGGACAGATCGGCCGCCACGAAGGTGGGACGGTGCGACGCGTCGGCGGTGAGCAGGTCGGCCGGGCCGCTCACGCCGGTCAGCACCAAAAGGCTGTCCAGGCCGGCGGTGACCGCGCCCCGGATGTCGGTGTCCAGGCGGTCGCCGACCACCAGCGGACGCTCGGCGTGCGACTGCGCCGCAGCGGTGGTGAACAAAGCCGGCTCGGGTTTGCCGACGACCAGGTCCGGTTCGCGGTCGAGGGCGGTACGCAGCACGGCCACCAGCGAGCCGTTGCCCGGAAGCGGGCCGCGCGGGCTGGGCAGAGTGCGGTCGGTGTTGGTGGCGACCCACAGCGCACCGGCCCGCACGGCCAGGGACGCCTCGGCCAGGATGCGCCAGCCGACCTCAGGCCCGTAGCCCTGCACGACTGCGACCGGCTCGTCCCCGAGGGTATCCACCGGGGTCAGGCCGGCGTCGGTGACGTCGGCACGCAGCGCGTCGGCGCCCACCACCAGGACCGGGGAGCCCGCGGGGAACCGCTCGGCCAGGACGGCCGCCGCGGCGCCGGCCGAGGTGAGAACTTCGGCCGGCAGCGCGGGTATACCCATGCCGGTGAGCAGGGCGGCGACGTCGGCGGCGCGACGCGACGCGTTGTTCGTCGCGTACGCCACCGGGATGTGACGACCTCGCAGGCGCTCGACAGCCTCGGACGCGCCGGGGATCGGTTTGTCGATGAGGAACACGACCCCGTCAAGGTCGAAGATGACCAGGTCGTAGCCGCCTGCGAGGTCGTCGCTCACTCCTGAGACTGCTTGGGCTCGATGAAGACGTCGGCGGAGACCCTCTTCGCGGCCCGCTCGTCCTTCTCGTCCGCGAGGTCCTCGGCGTCGGCCTCGAGCTCCTCGGCGACGTCTTCGCGGGCGACGGGGTCGGTGTTGATGTCAGTGTCCGCCACGGCGACCACCTCATCCACCTCGTCGTCCTCGTCCTCGTCGAGAGCGGCCCGCTCGTCGCGGTCGTCCTCGTCAGCGTCATCCGCGTCATCCTCGGCGAGGGCGGCACGTTCGCCGTCCTCATCCTCGGAGGTCGCGTCGTCCTCGTCGTCGTCGCTCGGGTCGTCGCCCTCGATGGTCACGCCGTCGAGCTCGAGCAGCCGCTCGGCAGCATTGGTGAGACCCTCGTCGTCGGCGGCCGCGGCCCGGGCGAACCACTCCCGGGCCTCGTCACGCCGGTCGGCGGCGAGCAGGGCATCGGCGTACGCGTAACGCAGTCGCGCGGCCCATTCGGCGTCCTCGTCGGCCGTCAGCTCGCGAACCTGGAGCATCGCCACGGCCGCGTCGTGCTGGCCGAGGTCGGTGCGAGCACCAGCCGCCACGATCAGCAGCTCGATCGCCCCGGACTTCTCCATCTTCTCGATGTCGGCGCCGCGGTACAGGTCGATCGCCCGCTCGGGACGGCCCAGCGCGCGCTCGCAGTCGGCAAGCTCGGCCAGGTGCGTCTGCCGTCCAGTCATCCGGTGGTAGGTGCGCAGCTCCGCGATAGCGGTCGTCCAGTCACCCGCCGCGTACGCGGCCAGGCCCACGGCCTCCCGCACGACGGCGATCCGGGACGCTAGCCGGCGAGCGGCGATCGCGTGCTGGAGCGCCAGCTCGGCATCCTCGTCGATGACCTGACCAGCCGCCACGAGGTGCCGGGCGACCTTGTCGGCAATGTCCCGGGCCAGCGAGAGCAGCTCGGAACGCACCTCCTTGTCGAGGTCGGCCGCCTCGATCTCCTCGGGGATCTCGGGCGCCCGGAAGTTCTGCTGCTCGTCGCCGCCCCGCTCGTCACGGTCGCGCGGAGCACGGTCCTCGCGGTCACGGAATCCGCCCTCACGCGGCCCCCGGTCACCCTGGTGGCCGCCACGGTCGCCGCCGGTGCTGCCGCCCTGGTAACCGCCTCGGTCACCCTGCGGACGATCCCGGTACGCCGGACGGTCACCCTGCGGACGATCCCGGTACGCCGGACGGTCCCCCTGCGGACGATCCCGGTACGGCGGACGGTCCCCCTGGGGGCGGTCGCGGTAGCCGCTGCCGCCGCGGTTGCCCGGCCGGTCCCCCTGGGGACGGTCCCGGTAGCCACCACGGTCGCTGCCACCCTGGTAACCGCCGGAGCTGCCACCACGGTCGCTGCCGCCTCGGTAACCACCGGAGCCACCCGAACCGCCCTGGTAGCTGCCGCGGGCACCGCCGGTGTCGCGGTCGCCTCGGTAGCCGCCGCCCTGGGGACGGTCACCACCGCGGAAACCGCCACGGTCGTCACGGCTCTGGCCACGGTCCTGGTAACCGCCACGGTCCTGATAGCCCGGACGGTCACCCCGGTAGCCGCCACTCTGGGGACGGTCGCCGCCCTGATAGCCACCGGACTGGGGCCGGTCGCCACCACGGAAGCCACCACCCTGCGGCCGGTCGCCACCACGGAAACCGCCACCCTGCGGCCGGTCGCCACCACGGAAACCGCCACGGTCGTCACGGCTCTGGCCACGG
>DASRYP010000765.1:0-4970 GCA_035687165.1 Actinoplanes sp.
GCGGCCCGCGAGGCGGTGCCCTTGACGTTCGAGGCTGCGGATGTCATGGGTCACAATTGACCCGTCCCGGGTTTTCTCAAACCCGGGACGCGTCCGGATGAAAGTGCTAGGAGCGGTGCAGGGCTAGTTACGCGAGACCTGCAGACCGATCTGGTCGGCGGTGACGCTGTCGAGCGACACGAGCAGGCCGCCGACGTCGATCGCCTGCTGGCCCTTGGTCAGGCTGACCTTTTCCCCGGCGACCTCGAGGGTCACGGTGTTGGCGTCGGCGCTGAGGAATTTCGCCTCCACGCCCAGGAAACTCGCGCTCGCGTTGGTCTCGCGATCGATCTTCACGGTGCACTGATCGAGGCCGCAGTTGACGTTGTCACTGCCGCATCCGGCTAGGAGCGCGAGGCCGAGAGCGGCCGAGCTGAGGGCGGCGGCGAGGCGGGGCGTGGGTTTGAACACCCTTGCAGCGTACGGGGCCCGCGCGACCTTAAGCTGGACCGATGGGCGAGGTCGAGGTGCGGGACAACCCCGCCGAGAAGCGCTTCGAGCTGCTGATCGGCGACGAGGAGGCCGGGTTCGCGGCGTACCGGATCCGGGACGGCGTCGTGGTCGTGACGCACAGCGAGATCAACCAGCGGTTCCGCGGCCAGGGGCTCGGCAACGAGTTGGCCCGGCGCACGCTCGACCAGTTGCGCGAGCGCGGCGCCAAGGTCTATCCGGCCTGCCCGTTCTTCGCCAAGTACGTCTCCGAGCACCCGGAGTACGACGACATCATCGAGCAGTAGGCCGGCCGGCCGCAGCAGAGCCACCCACCCTGACCGCCGGCGGCCAGGGTCTCAGGCGACCGGGGTCTCAGGCGGCCAGGGTCTGCGGGGTCGGCGCGGGCACCCGGGTGCCCGCGATCAGTTCGGCCGCGGCCAGTCCGCAGGCCCGCGTCGCGCCGAAGGTCGCGATGTGCACCGCTCCCAGCACCGTCTCGGGTACGCCCATCTCGACCACGATCGCGTCGGGCCGCTGCGCCAGCACCCCACCGAGCACGTCGGACAGCCAGGGATGCCGGTGCACGTCGCGCACCACCAGCACCAGGGGACGTCCGCCGGCGCCGCCCAGAACGGTCCCGGCCGGGTCGGTGCCGAGGTCGGCCTCGGTCAGCCGCACCGAGGTGGTGCCGGGCAGCAGCCCGTCCAGCGGTGCGCCCAGCCCCCACGGCGTCTCGACGCCGATCGCGATGTTGCGCGCCGCGGCGAACTCCACCACGTGCGGCGGCTCGCTGATCGGCAGGGCGGCCGCGCCCTCGGTCACCGTCACCCGAACCGCGCGGCGGGCCGCGTCGAAGCCGACGCCGCTGGTGGGAGCGAGGACCGTGATGACGGCGTCCGCGATCGCCCGCGCCCCCGTGGCGGTCTGGGTCGTGGTGGTCCACTCGCCCAGGCGGCGGACCCGGGCGGCGGCGGCGCGCAGTCGCTCCTCGGGCAGCTCGCCCGAGCACACAGCGTCCACGATGGCGTCGCGCAGCAGCGCGGCGGTCTGCTCGTCGGCGTGGTCGCCGCCCACGCAGATCGCGTCCACCCCCGCGATGAGTGAGCGCACGGCCGCACCGGCCAGCCCGTAGCGGCGGCGGACGGCCTGCATCTCGATGCCGTCGGTGACGATCAGCCCGTCGAAGCCGAGTTCCTCGCGCAGCAGGCCGGTGAGGATGGCCCGGCTCAGCGTGGCCGGCAGCTCCCGGTCGTACGCCGGGACGAGCAGGTGCCCGGTCATGACCACCTGGACGCCGGCCTCGACCGCGGCCCGGAAGGGCACGAGCTCGCACGCGTTGAGCTGCGCCCGGTCCCGGTCGATCAGCGGCACGTCGTGATGGGAGTCGACGCTGGTGTCGCCGTGGCCGGGAAAGTGCTTGGCGCAGGCCGCGACGCCGGCCGCCTGCAGCCCGCGCACGAAGGCGGCGGAGTGGCGCGCGACCAGGTGCGGCTCGGCACCGAAGGCCCGTACGCCGATGACCGGGTTGGCGGCGTTGCTGTTGACGTCGGCGTCGGGCGCGTAGTCGAGGGTGATGCCGGCGTTGGCCAGGTCGCCGCCGAGGTCGTGGGCGACCTCCTCGGTCAGCCGCACGTCGTCGATCGCGCCGAGCGCCAGGTTGCCGGGGCGGGAGCTGCCGAGCCGCGACTCGAAGCGGGTGACGTCGCCGGCCTCCTCGTCGATCGCGACCAGCACGTCCGGACGCTCCGCGCGCAGCTGGGCGGTCAGCGCCGCGACCTGGGCGGGCGACTCGACGTTGCGGGCGAAGAGCGCGACACCCCCGAGGCCCTCGCCGAGCCACCGCCGGATCCAGTCGGGCGCGGTGACGCCGGCGAATCCCGGCTGAAGCACCGTCGCGGCGAGTTCCGGCAATTCGCCATGATTCGGCATGGATCCGCGTACCTCCGGTGACGTTTAGCGCGCCCTGCGGGACGCGCCCCCCGTTGTGCGGACCAATGGTCACACCCGGATCCGTTTCAGTCAACAAACCTTCCTATTTACTGAGAGGGGGAGCCGGTCGATACCATGCGCGCGTGACCGACTCTGTGCTCGCTGCCTCCGGCGTCGACTGGTCCGAGGTGCACGCCGTCCGCCTGCTCGGCGTGGCCCTCGCGTTCCTCATCCTGATCTGGGCCATCCGCCGCATGTTCGGCGGCAAGAAATAAAATAGGGGTGGCCCGGCCCGAGATCTCGTGCGCGTTTGCCGGTCGCGAGGCCGGGGCACAATGGCCGCTCGATGAAGCTACCCGTGTACGGACCACGTCTGCGCAGGGTCGCCCGGAAGCACTTCGGGTGGCCCTCCCTGCGCCCCGGCCAGTTCAAGCCGATGCGCGCCGTCCTGCGCCGCCGCGACGCCCTCGTCGTACTCCCCACCGGCGCCGGAAAATCGGCGATCTACCAGATCCCCGCCGTCCTCCTGCCCGGCCCCACCGTCGTGATCTCGCCACTGCTCGCCCTGCAGCAGGACCAGATCGCCGCCCTCAACGAGCGCGACGACCCGAAGATCCGCGCGGTCCGGGTGAGCTCGGCCGAGACGCCGGCCCAGCAGCGCGAGGCGATCCGGGAGATCCGCGAGGGTCGCGCCGAGTTCCTCTTCATCACCCCCGAGCAGCTCAGCGACCCCGAACGGATGGCCGAGGTGCGGGCACTCAAGCCCGGCCTGGTCGCCGTCGACGAGGCACACTGCATCTCGGCCTGGGGCCACGACTTCCGCCCCGAGTTCCTCGCCCTGGGCGACCTGATCAAGGGGATCGGCCGCCCGCCCGTGCTGGCCCTGACCGCGACCGCCTCCCCGCCGGTGCGCGACGACATCATCGAGCGGCTACAGCTCAAGAAACCCGAGATCCACGTCGCCGGCCTGGACCGCCGCAACCTGTTCCTCGAGGTGGCCTACTGCCCCGACGAGGATTACCGCTGGCGCAAGCTGACCGCGTTGCTCGACTCGGCACCGCGGCCGGGCATCATCTACGTCGCGACGCGCCGCGCTGCCGAAGAACTGGCCGCGAGGCTCAGCGACGCGGGCTACTCGGCCGAGTTCTACCACGGCGGCATGGCGTCCGGTGCCCGCGAGGGCAAGCACGAGGACTTCACCGCCGACAAGGTCGACATCATGGTCGCCACGTCCGCGTTCGGCATGGGCATCGACAAGGCGAACATCCGCTGGGTGGCACACATGGCTCTGCCCGACTCACCCGACAGCTACTTCCAGGAGATCGGCCGCTCGGGCCGCGACGGCGAGCAGGCCCAGGCCCTGCTGCTGTGGCGCGCTGAGGACGAGGCGATCCAGCGCTTCTTCACCGGCGGCTCCCCCGACGCGGCCGAGCTGCGCGACCTGGCGGCGGCGGTGCGCTCCGGACCGAAGACCAAGACCGAGCTGAAGGCGGCGACCGGGCTGGGCCCGCGCAAGCTCGGCTCGTACCTGAACCTGCTGGAACAGGCGGGTGCGGTGGGCACCGGCCAGGGCAGCAAACTGACGGTCCCCGTCTTCGCCCCACTGCCGGCGGCGGCCGCGACCGCCGCGGTCAAGGAACACGAACGCCAGAAGCTCGTGAGCCGCTCGCGCACCGACATGATGCGCGGCTTCGCCGAGACGCGCGCCTGCCGCACCCAGGCGCTCCTGGCCTACTTCGGCGAGAATCTACGGAAGCCCTGCGGCCACTGCGACAACTGCGCCGAGGGCCTCGCCGCCGAGACCGAGGCCCGCACCACCGACGTGCCCTTCCCCGTCCACGCCAAGGTTCGCCACGGCGAGTGGGGCCCCGGCACAGTGATGAACTACGAGGAGGACCGGATGACCGTCCTCTTCGACACCGTCGGTTACAAGACCCTGAGCGTTCCTCTCGTTGTAGGGCAGAAGTTGCTGGTCGGTGAGTGACAGGTTGCAGCCAACCGGACGAACGGCGATATCGGGAGCAATCAGTACGACAAATAGCCTAACAAGGGAACATAAGGTACTCAGATAGATCGTTTAGCTTCTATGGCATACATCGACGACGGTAGCCGTCGATGCACGTGGGAGATTGCCTGGTTAGTATGGCAGCCGCCGTTCGTGATCCGGCTGGAGATCCATGTGACCCATGTGCCCATCCCTCTCTGGCCACCGTGCTGACGTCGCTCGGCCTCTTCGCGGCGACGCGGGCATGGTTGTGTCCGTATCAGATCTCGGTCAGCTCCTCATGTGACGGGTTGGTGTGACCAAGAACGAGTGCCTTCCCCGCCGGCGGATCGGGTATCCCGGCCGCGGCGACCAGGATCTGCTCCAGCACGGCGCGCGGCAGATTGCCGAGTTCCTCCCCAGGCCACGCAGGCGGGCCAGGTTCAGCTCGTCGACGCTCAGAACTTCCTCCCCCAGATCGGCCACGGTGCCGACCTTACGGAGGAAACCCTGGTCAGACACGGCCTTTCGACCGACTGACCGGAATGGACGGACGCGGTAGGCTGGAGCCGTCAACCGCTGCCAG
>DASRYP010000766.1:0-6023 GCA_035687165.1 Actinoplanes sp.
CCACGGCCTGCGGCGGCAGGTCGGCGCTCAGCCAGTGGGTCCGCTGGTCGTGCCAGCGCACCGTCGTCGAGCTCGAGATCTTGCGCCAGGCGGGCGGCGCGGTGGGGTCGGCGCGCGCCGGCACGGCCGTCTCCCCGGCCAGCGTCTCGTTGAGGTACGCCGCTGGGGAGTTCACGTTCTGCCAGGTGCCGTCGGGCCTGACGTCGAGGTACGGCTCGCCGGAATAGCCCAGCACCTCGACCGAGTGCCCGGTGTCGTTGGTCAGCTCGAGCCGTGCCCCCGCCTCGACGGTCCGGACGGAGACACCCGGGGCGCTGATCGCGGTCACTGAGGTCCGGTATGCCGTGGCGTCCGGCGTGTCCCCCGAGTGTGCGAAGGCGGGCGTGGCCGGCCCGAGGATCGCCCCGAGGGCCGCCGCCGTCAGCGCGAGACGTCTCACCCGGCGGCTGCCGCGACGGCCTGGCTGAAGATCTCGGTGGTCGGCAGCCCGCCGTTCGCGCTGGTCACCTGCTTGCCGTTGACGACGATGGTCGGCGTGCCGTTGTAGCCGCGGGACGAGAACGTGTCGGTGACCTTGGTGACCCACGTGTCGTACGTCTTGTCGGTGACCGCCTTGGCGAAGCTGTCGCCCAGCCCGACACTCTGGCCGAGCTCGATCAGCTTGGCGTTGTCGAGCCCGTCGCTGTTCTCCTCGGGCTGGTTCTGGAAGAGCACGTTGTGGTACTCCACGAACTTGCCGTCCACCGCCGCGGCCGCCGCCGCCCCGGCCGACCTGGTCGAGTACTGCGTGCCGTTCGACGCCCGGTCCAGGATGGCCACCGGGTGATAGCGCACGGTGACTTTCTTGGCGGTGACGAGCTGCGCGATCGTCGGCCCGGTCTGGTTCTCGAACTCGTGGCAGATCGGGCACATGAAGTCTTCGTAGATGTCGACCGTGACCGGCCCGGTTCCGACCGCGAAGGCCGTGCCGTCGTCGACGGCCACGCTGGGCGTGGTCACCTGCGACGCGTCGGTCTTCTTCTCCTGATTGGCGAGTACGCCCCAGCCGGCGAACCCGGCGATCAGCAGTACGGCGACCACACCCACCGAGGTCCAGATCGTCACCTTGCGGCGGCGCTCGTCCGCCTTCTGCTGTTCGACGATCCGCCTGGCCGCCGTGCGATCCCGTCCCCTGTCGCCCTTGCTCATTTCTCCCCTAACAAGAAGCCGTCGAGCGAGAACCTGGTCCGCGGCTTCCACAGCAGGAGGCCCGCCAGCGCGAGGAATCCCACGTCACGCAGGATGTCCAGCCCGTACTGCGCGGTCCGCCCACCGGCCAGCTCGCCGCCCTTGCTGAAACAGCCGCAGTCGATCCGCAGCCCGCGCGCCCAGGCCGAGACGATGCCGGCGATGAAGATCACCAGCACCACCGCGGAGATGGCCGCGCTGAGCCGAGTCGCTATGCCGATCAGCAACAGCAGGCCCAAAGCGATCTCCAAGAACGGCTGTACGGCCCCGACCGCCTTCGCGGTGTCGTAAGACATCAGGTCGTACGCGTTCACCGCGCGTCCCGAGGCGGCCAGGTCGGTCACCTTGAGCCCGCCGGCGGTCAGGAAGACCGCTGCCAGGCCCAGACGCGCGAGGGTGGAGATCCAGGGCCAGGCTGCCGCGAGCCGGGAGGGCTGCTGCTTCAAGTCCATGGTCACGCCCGTTTAGTCGATGCAAATGTCCCGCCGGTTCCCTCTATTGTGCTGAGGTTCCGCTGGGAAAATGCTGATTAAACGGCGCGGGCCTGCGAGACGGCGGTCACCAACTCGTCGCGGGCGCGGGCGACCCGGGAGCGGATCGTGCCGACCGGGACGTCCTCGATCTCGGCCGCCTCCGCGTACGACAGGCCCAGCACCTGGGTGAGCACGAACGCCGTCCGCCGTTCCTCGCCGAGCCGGCTGAGCAGATCGGCCGTGGTCAGCCGGTGCGCCGGGTCGGGTGCGGGCGACGTGGTCCAGGACTCGGCGGCCAGGCGGGCGTCGAGCCGACGGCGCCGGACCACCGAGCGCAGGTGGTCGGCGCAGGTGCGCCGGGCGATGCCGAGCAGCCACGTGCGCGCCGTCGACCGGGCCTCGAACGCGGGCAGCGCCTTGAACGCCCGCAGATAGGTTTCCTGGGTGAGGTCGTCGGCCGCGCCGGGGTCGACGAGCGCCGCGGTGAACCGCCAGACCTCCGCCTGGGTGGCGCGCACGAACGCCGCCGTTGCGGCCTGGTCTCCCGCGCGGGCGGCGAGGGCGAGCGAGGTGGTTTCGTCCAGGCCGTCCATGGCCCGAGATAGTACGCCGACCGTCCGTGGGCGCTCCGAAGGCAAGCATGGCGACTGCCCGTGGTGGTCAGCAGGGCTTGCGATCGGGCACCATGTCGGGCATGAATGGTGATCGGCGCCGGGTTTGCCGGGGTTTGGCAGCCTTGGCCGGGCTTCTGGTCGGGTTCTTCGCGGTGCTGCTCGGCCCCGCCGCGCCCGCCAGCGCGCACGCCGCCCTGGTCGCGAGTGATCCGGCGGCCAATACGATCGTGCCCGACGCGCCGAACAAGATCACGCTGAACTTCAGCGAGTCGGTGCAGCTGCTCGCCGGGAAGATCCAGGTGCTCGCCCCCGACGGCTCCCGCGCCGACCAGGGCGACCCCAGCGCCGACGGCGGCACCGTCACGATCCCGCTGCGCTCGGGCGGCGGCCGGGGAACCTATCTGGTGAGCTATCGAGTGCTCTCGGCCGACAGCCACCCGGTCGGCGGCAGCCTCACCTACTCCGTGGGCGCGGCATCGGCCACCCCGACCGCCACGGTCGACGACACCAAGGTCGACCCGGTGGTGCGCGGGCTCATTCCGGTCGGCAAATACCTCGGGTACGTCGGACTGGTGCTGCTGATCGGGCCGACGCTCGTTCTCGCGCTGCTCTGGCCGCACCGACTGAGCCGTCGCGGCCCGGCCAAGCTGGTCTGGATCGGCGTCGGCCTGATCGCCGGCAGCACGCTCCTCGCCATCTGGCTGCAGGCGCCCTACTCGACGGGTTCGGGAATTTTCGACGTCCGGGTGGGCGACCTCCGGGACGTGCTCGGCAGCACGTTCGGCGCGATCATGCTGGTCCGCCTCGGCGTGATCTGCGCCGCTGCCCTGCTGCTGCGGCCCCTGCTGCGCGGCAACGGCACCGACTCCAAGACCGACCTGGCCCTGCTCGGCGTGCTCGGGGTCGCCGCGCTCGCCACCTGGCCGCTGACCGGGCACCCGACCGCGTCCCCCGTGGCCGGTGTCTCGGTGGTGGTCGACGCGATCCACCTGGCCGCGATGGCGGTGTGGCTGGGCGGCCTGGTCATGCTGGTCGGCTTCCTGCTGCGCATGGCCGATCAGCGTGAGCTCGGGGCGATCCTGCCGATCTGGTCCCGCTGGGCGGCCACCTCGGTGGCGGCGCTCATCGTGGCCGGCGTCGTGCAGGCGCTGATCGAGGTCTCCTCGCCCGACGGGCTCTTCTTCACCATGTACGGCCGCTTGATCCTCGTCAAGGTGGGGTTGGTCGGCCTCCTGCTGATCGCCGCCTTCTTCTCCCGGCGGTTGGTGCGGTCGAGAGCCGCGGAGGAGGCGCCGAGGGGCCTGCGCCGGATCGTCGCGGCCGAGTTGGCGCTGACCGCCGTCGTGCTCGGCGTGACGTCGGCGCTGGTGCAGATCCCCCCGCCCCGGACGGCAACGGCCTCGCAGTCCGCCGCGCTCTCGACCACGGTGACCAAGACACTGACCGACCCGAAGATGGCTGTGCAGATCGACATCTTCCCGGCCCAGGTCGGTAACAACAGCATTCATCTGTACGCCTACACACCGGACAACAAGCCGCTGACGGTCGTGGAATGGACTGCCACGGCCACCCTGCCGTCGAAGGGCATCGAACCGATCCAGATCCCGCTGCTGCGCATCACCGATTTCCACGCGGTCGGCGACATCGCGCTCCCGGCGGCCGGGGAGTGGACGTTCAAGATCACTGCCCGGACCAGCGACATCGACCAGTCGACCCTCTCCACCACCGCAACGATCAACTGATCCGGCGCCCGCGCGGCCCGGTCCTTCCTCCGGGAGGGCCGGGCCGTTGTCATATCTTCAGCGATTTGGCGACCGTTTGACCACTTTTGGATTATTTAGCTCTGTATGGTCGGCCTCAGTACCGCCCGAGTTCTTTAGGGGGAAAGCTGATGCGAGTGTTCCGGACCATTCTCGGGATGCTGGCGCTGACCATCGGCCTGCCGTCGCTGTTGGCCGGCGTGGGCCTCTGGGCCGCGATGCAGCACCGGGACCAGGGCGGCGCGTTCAGCGGCGAACTCCAGCGCCTGTCCACGCCCGGCTACGCCGTTGTGGTCGAAGACGTCGACCAGCTGCTGCGCACCGACGCGCCGTTCACCCGGCTCGGCGACACCCAGCTGCGCCTGCTCGCCCGGACCGCGGACGGGCCGGCCTTCATCGGCCTCGCCCCCACCGGCGCCGTCCGGCAGTACCTCGACGGCGTGGCGCACAGCACGGTCAGCTCGGTCGACATCGGCACGGGCGCGCTCCCGGTCGCCACGACCTCGGTCAACGGACAGCAGACGCCCCGCCTGAAGCCGGACCAGGTCCCGTTCTGGACCCGGACCGACCGAGGCGCCGGCCAGATCTCCTGGATCCCGGCCGACGTACGCGGCGGGCCCTACAGCCTGGTCGTGATGAGTCGCCAAGCCGCAGCCGGGCTCCAGGTGAACGCGACGGCCGAACTGCGACCCGGCTGGCTGAACTCGAGCGCGTGGGGCCTGCTGACACTCGGCACGCTGCTGATAATGATCGGCATGGCCGTCCTGGCCTGGCTCGGCCGGCGCCGCGAGATCGTGTACGTGGTCGAGCCCAGCCAGGTGCCGGACCTGATGCGCGCCATCGGGGCGCCGCTGCCGGCCCTGCCCTCGACCGGGCGCCCGGTGGGAGCGCACCGGCCCCGAACGCTGGCGGACCCCCGCCCCGGTCCGGTGCCCGCGGTGATGGCCTGGCCGTCCACGCCGACGCCGGCGTTGACCGCGGTCGCGGTGTCCGCGTGGCCCGCGGCCGGGCCGGGGATGCCGCCGGACCCGTCTGCGTACGCGGCGGCGACGGCTGTCCCGGCCGTCCCTGTCCCGGCCCCGGCTGGTCCTGTCCCGGCCCCGGCTGTTCCGGTCCCGGCTGTCCCGGCCCCGGCCGTTCCTGTCCCTGTCGCGGCTGCCTCGGCCAGCCGGGAGCGCGAGGCGCTGTCGCCGGGGGAGCCGTTGCAGCTCATCGGGGCCGGGTCGGTCTCGCTGCCGATGGGAAAGGCGTCGTCCGAAGGCGGCGAACAGACGCCCCGGCGGACGGAGAAGGCGGGAAAGCGCCGGACGCCGCCGCCGGACGACATGCCCATGTTCCAGTCGTCGGCGGTTGACGCGTGGGTGGCCGAGACCGCGCCGGCCCGAGCCCGGGAAACCGAGGCGCAGGCCACCGCCCGGATGGCCGAAGCTGCCCGGCGGCATGCCGCCGTGGACCGCGACAAACCGTGGGCCTCGTCCCCCGCCTCCCCGCGGACCCACGTTCCGGCAGCTCTCACCTCCTCATCGCCGGTCGACCAGGCGCCTGCTGATTCGGTTGCCACTGAATCCACAACGGCCGCTGTCGCCTCGGTTGCCGCCGACTCTCCAGTGACCGCCGTCGGCCCGGTCGCCGCTGACTCTCTAGTGACCGCCGTCGGCCCGGTCGCCGCTGACTCTCGGGCGGCCGTCGTTGATTCCACCGGCGCGGTCGAGCCGGTGACCGCCGCTGCCGCCCCGCCGACGTCGCCCGCCGATTCGATCGACGCCGTGGCGGCTGCCTATGCCGCGGGTACCGCCGACGCTCGTGCCGTCGGGGGCGAGATCCCGGAGGACAACCGCGACCCGCGAGTGGCCGACCAGCAGGTGTCGATGGTGACCGGCCCGCGACCGACCGACTGGTCCGCGATGGGTCTGCCGCGCACTGACTCCCCGCGACTCGGCCGCCAAGTT
>DASRYP010000767.1:0-6891 GCA_035687165.1 Actinoplanes sp.
ATGAAGGAGGCGAATGGCTATGAAGGAAAGCCCGTTGTGGTCCCGGCGCGACTTCTTGGGGATGGGGGTGGGGGTGCTCGGCGCAGCCGGTCTGGCCGCGTGCGGAAGCACCTCCGAGTCCCCCGTCCGCGTGCAGCCGGAGGTGCCGAAGGAGCTGCTCGACGCCGCGGCGTCGATGAAGGGCTCCGCGATGGGACTACTGTCGCAGAAGCTCTATTCGACAGCGGCGAACGAAGCGCTGGACAGCTCGATCAGCAAGTTCGCCGAGGCCACCGGAACGAAGATCGAGAACAGTCTGGTCCAGGCCGACGCCGGTGACGTGGTGGCCAAGATCGACGCTGAGGTCAAGGGCGGCGTGGCGCGTGACCTCGCGTTCATGACCGACTCGCGGTTCGTCGCGCAGTTCCAGGCGCTGGGCGACCTCGAGGATGTGACAGACGTCGTCCAGGCGCTGACGGCCGTGTACGGCGAGCCCTGCGCGGAGGCCAAGAACTTCTGCGTCTTCGACGGCAAGTGGTTCGCGATCCCGTACCACTTCATCGGGATCGGCTCGTTCCTGCGCAAGGACTGGATGCGGGAGAAGGGCATCACCCCCAAGGACGTCTACACCTGGGAGGAGCTGCGCGACCTGACCCTGGCGATCTCCGACCCGGGCAAGCGCCGGTTCGGCTGGGGCATGACGGTGAACCGGTCCGGTGACGGCAACGGCATGATCGAGGCACTGATCAACTCGTACGGCGGGGCGATCGCCGCCAACGACGGCCGGTAGGTCACCTTCAACTCGCCCGAGACGGTGCAGGCGGTGACCTTCCTGGGCGACATCTACACCAACCCGAAGTACAAAGCGATGCTGCCGCCGGGGGTAGCCAGCTGGACCGACACCAGCAACAACGAGAACTGGCTGGCCGGGGTCCTCGGCTATACCCGCAACAGCTTCAGCGTCTACGCGGACTCCAGGACCAAGAAGAACCCGGTGTACGGCAACACACACGTCTTCTCCGACTGCGTCGGACCGGCCACCGACAAGTCCCTGTTGCTCGGCCAGTCCCAGGGTTTCGTCGTCTTCAAGGGCGCCAAGAACCCCGGCCTGGCCAAGCTGCTGGCGCAGTACCTGGTCAGCGCGCCCGCGCTCGTCGGAGTTTCCAAGGAGGCGCCCGGCCTGGTGATGCCCGCCTGGGAGAAGGTCTGGGACGCCGACCCGTACTTCGGCGGCGGCGATCCGGCGTTCCCCATGCTGCGCGAGATGTCCCAGCAGTCGCTGCCACTGTCCACCAAGAACGGCTTGTCCTTCCCGCAGAAGGCCAGCGCCGGCCAGCAGGCCGTCATCGCCGCCTACGTCCTCACCGACATGATGCAGCAGGTCGTCCAGGGAACGGCGGCTCCGCAGGCCGTGACGGCCGCCCACGCGAAGATGGTGCAGATCTTCGCCCAGCAGGGGCTGCCGCAGTGACGTCGGTCCGGCCGGCGCCGGCCCCGGTGGCGTCCTCGCCGCCGGGGCCTGGCTCCCGCACGACGACCCAGCGGCGACTGGGTCGCGACTGGCGGCTGGCGGCGCTGTTCCTGGCGCCCACGACCGTGCTGGTCGGCGCGCTCGTGCTCGTGCCGATCGTCCGATCGATCGTCACCAGCACCACGGAGCGGCACGGACCGGACAACGTGTTCGTCGGGCTGAGCAACTACCTCGCCCTCGCCGGTGACGACCAGTTCCGTACGGGCGTGGTGAACTCGTTCGTCTTCACCGTCTACGCCGAGATCTTCAAGGTGGTGCTGGGGCTGGCCGCGGCCCTGCTGCTGCACCGTCAGCGTCGCGGACGCGCCCTGCTGACCGGGCTCCTGCTGGTGCCGTGGGTGGTGCCGACGGTCGTGACGGCGTTCAGCTGGCGTTCACTGCTCGACCCGATCTTCGGCAGCGTGAACATCCTGCTCACCGACTCGGGGATCGGGCCGCTGCTGGCCACCGCGCACCTGGTCGACAGCTGGCCCGCGGGCTGGCTGTCCGATGTGTCGCTGGCCATGCCGTCGGTGATCCTCGTCAACGTGTGGAAGGGGGTGCCGTTCTTCACCATCTGCTTCCTCGCGGGATTGAAGGCCATCCCCGCCGACCAGTACGAGGCGGCGACCATCGACGGTGCCTCGTCGTGGCAGCGCTTCGTCCACGTGACACTGCCCGGACTGCGCCACGTGATCACCGTGACGGTGACCCTGTCGTCGATCTGGACGTTCAACAACTTCGACCTCATTTGGCTGCTGACGCAGGGCGGCCCGGGCAACGTGACCGCGCCGTACGTGCTCGTCGCCTACTCGAAGGCGATCCTGCAACTGCAGTACGGCGCGGGGGCGGCGGTCACGCTCGTCATGCTGCCGGTCATCGGTGGGCTGGTGTTCCTGCTGGTCCGGCTGCTGCGCCAGGACGCCGGCACGGCGCCGTCCCGGCCGCCCGGAAAGGTGCGCAAGGCGCTGCCGTGGGCCGTCGCCGCGGCGGTCACCGGGCTGCTGTTCTGGGCGTCGCCGCAGATCTTCTGGAAGGCGGCGGTGGTCCTCGGCGTGATCCTGCTGATCGCGGCGGCGGCCGGCCGGGTGGTCTCCGCGCTTCGGGCCGGCCGCGGCCGCCGTACGTCGTCCCTGGTGTCAGGTCTTGGGCGCGGCGTCGCGATGGCGGGGCTGCTGGCCTTCGTGCTCGGCCCGATGTATTGGATCGCCGTCACGGCCTTCAAGTCCGAGGACCAGGTCGTCACGCGCTCCCACGACCTGTGGCCGACACCGTGGACCTTGCAGCAGTTCGGGGCCCTGTTCACCAATCAGCCGTTCGGCCGCTGGTATCTCAACACGCTAATGGTGTCCGCGGCGTCGACCGTGGTGGCCCTGCTCTGCGCCGTCCTGGGCGGTTACGCGCTGGCCCGGCTGCGGTTCCGCGGTGCGCAGGGCTTCACCGTCACGGTGCTGCTCACCTACGTGATGCCGGGTGCGCTGCTGTTCATCCCGCTCTACCAGCTGCTCATCGGGGTGCGGCTCACCGACTCGTTGTGGTCGCTCGTGCTGACGTACCCGACCTTCACGCTTCCGTTCGCCACCTGGCTGCTGGCCGGCTACTTCGCGTCGATCCCCGTCGACCTCGAGGAAGCCGCGCTGGTCGACGGCTGCACCCGGCTCCAGGCGTTCGGCCGGGTGGTGCTGCCCCTGGCCAAGCCGGGTCTGCTGGCGGTCGCGCTGTTCACCCTCACCAACGCCTGGAACGAGTTCCTGTTCGCCTTCGTGTTCATCACGAAGGACGAGTACAAGACGCTTCCCGTGGGGATGCAATCGATGATCGCCGGGGACGTCGTGCCGCAGGGGCAGCTCGCCGCGGCGTCGCTGCTCGTCAGCATCCCCGTCGTGGTCATGTACGCCTTCGGGCAGCGCTTCCTGACCGAGGGGCTCACCGCGGGCGCGGTGAAGGGCTAACCTCCGCTCGCCCGCTCACGCAGCTCGTCGGGGTATTTCTTCGGTGCGGGCATGGCTGATATTCCTCCGAGGTTTCGCTGTCTCCAGCAAGCCCGGTGCGGCACAGTGCGCGGAGCGGTTCAGTCGGGATCCAGAGATGATCATCACATTGATGTCCAACCATGTTTCCCCATACTGTGAATCGGCGACCGAAGGTTCGCTCGTGCGGGCCGATGCGATGGAGGGCTGATCGACCTTGCCCGGGAAACGTCATGGCGAAGGCCAATTGAGTCAAGCGAGCGATCGCAATCAGGTCTATGACAGCGTCGCCGAACGGTATGACCGGGAGCGGTCACCAGAACTCTACGACAACACGCTGTCGATCTACCTCGACATGATCCGGGGCGCCGCGCCATACGCGCGGCGAATCCTGGACTTGGGCTGCGGCACTGGACGCCTCACCGCGATGCTGGCGGAACGCGGGTATGACGTGGTCGGCTTGGATTCATCGGCGGGGATGCTACGGGTCGCTGAAGGCAGGGGCAGTTCGGCGACGTTCGTCCAGGCCGACATCCTCGATCTGCCCGATCTCGGTTCCTTCGACGTCATCCTGACGACGGGGCAGCCCTTCAACTACCTAGCCTCGGAGCAAGAGCTCACCGCGGTCATGGTGCGCTTGTACAGCATCCTCGGCGACAAGGGCGTGCTGATGTTCGACGGCATGAGCCGCCGATCCTTTGAGCGCATGGTGACGAGCGCCTACGTCCAGGAGGTCGACGGGACCGTCCTCGCCTGCACAGCCGAGGCGGAGGGTGCGGACTTGGCGCACATCTCCATGATCGAACGGCGTTTCGAACCCCGCGGCGACCTGTGGCAGCTGACCATGAGCATTCACAAATATTCTTTGTTTGATTCCCAAGCCGTTCGGCGTGCGGTTGTCGCTGCCGGGTTTACCGAGCCGGATCTACATGGAATACATCGTGATTTCCATCAGGAATTCGATGATGATCTCCATGCGATTTGCCTTGTCGTGGCACGTCGATAAGTGACAGGCGCAACGCATGGTTTCTTGTCAGCACCTATTAGGGAAGGAGGTGAATATCATGACGTACCCGGAGCACGAGTGGCTGGTCGGCGGTAAGTAATCGGCATTCATGGGTCGGTCCCACGGCTTTTTCATTGCGCTGTGGGACCGGTCAGCCGAGAGAGGGGACCCGTGCGGAGGTACGGTTCGGCCGCCGTCATCTCCGCGTTCGGCGACGGCTTCTCCTATCTCGCTGTTCCGCTCATCGCGGCAGGACAACTGGGAGCCGGACCGCGGGAACTCGGTTGGCTCACCGCGCTCGCCTGGCTTCCGCAGGCAGTATTTTCGCTGCCGGCCGGTTCGTGGGTCGCGCGGCGAGGACGGCCGATCGCGACGCTCGTCGTCGCCGACCTGGCTCGTGCGGCGCTGATGATTCTGGTCGCCATAGCGGCGGTGACCGGGAGTCTGACGCTGACGATCCTCTACCTGGCGACCTTTTGCTCCGCAACGGCAGCAGTCTTCTTCAGCGTGAGTGATGCCGCGGTCCTTCCGGCGCTCGCGAAGAACGACAGATTCGCCCGCAGCCTTGCCATCATGCAGGCAAACCGAACGGTGGGAGGTGCAGTCGGCACCACCTTGGGCGGCTTGGTGATTCGCTACGCCTCCGCTCCCCTCGCGGTGCTCATCGACGCCGTATCGTTCGTCGTGTCAGCGACAGCCCTCCGTGGAGTCCACCTGCCCAGTGCGACGGCCAAGACATCGACTTCCAGCCTTCGGCTCAGCGAAGGGCTGCGATGTCTGTGGCGAACCCGGCCACTACGCACGGCGTTGGCAGTGACCACGACTTCCAACTTCTTCCATCTCGGGTTCCACGCATTGATTGTTCTCTACGCCACCCAGATTCTCGGACTTTCGGCCGGCACGCTCGGACTCGTGATCAGTACCGACACGATCGGCGTCCTTGCCGCGTCAGCGCTGGCCCCAGCCTTGCTGGAACGCTTCGGCAATCGAGTCGGACTGGCGGCAGGCAATATCATCTTCGCCTGCCCGTTGCTTCTGGTCGCCGCCGCGACGGGCCCAGTCATGGTCGCTGCTGGAATCCTGTCGTCCGGCTTCGGGGGCTGCCTGCAGAACATCAGCGTAGGGTCCACCTTCGCTGTCTCGGTACCACCGCACCTGAGGTCAGCCGTCCGCGGCGCCTACCAGTCCATCAGCTTCGGCGTGCGTCCGCTCGGCGCGCTAGCTGCCGGCCTCGCCGGAACGTGGGTCGGCCTGCGGCCAGCGGTCTGGGCAACCGTGATAGGCGGGATCCTGGCTGTCCTCTGGATGGTGATTCCCGCTCCGGCGGCGACGGTCAGGGCCGGCGGCGAGACATCTGATGCTTCGGCGAGCTGACTCCTGAAGCCGGGTATCGAGAAGCCCCGACCACTTGAGCGTTCGCCCACGGCAGCCGTGGGTTGCCACGACTCGCGTCCGCCGACTCACTGGTCACATCTCGGCCGGGCACCCACCGCCGCCGCCTGCCTGGGCGACCAGCCGGGTCAGAAGCCAGGGAAGACGGTGCGTAGCTCGTCGAGGGTGATGTTGCCGGTCACCTCGACGTCGCCGGGGGTGTGCTTCGCGGTCAACCGGCCGTAGATCAGCCGGACGGCGGACTCCAGCGGACCGGTGAACGTCGCGGTCGCGGGCACGGCCTCCGTGGTGAGCCGGGCCGCGCCGTCGAGCACGATCCGGTACGGCGTACCGCTGATCTCGATCACGGTGTGCTCACGCGCTTCCGCCGGCCGACCGATGAAGCCGAGCAGGAAGCTCAGGCCCTCGCTGAGGTGCTCGGCGACCAGCAGCGCGGACGGCTCGGCGAGGGCGGCCGCCGGATCGAGGCCGGCGCGGACGTCCCAGCTGTGCTGCACCGCTTCGCTCAGGCGCATCGCGACGTACGACGCGAACGGCAGCGGCTCGGGCAGGAAGCCGAGCTTGATGCTGAGATCGCCGTGGCGTTCCTCGGGGACGGCCTCCAGCGCCCTGATCAGGGCGGCGTCGGACTCCCGCCAGGCGGCCGCCTGCGCGGACGGGCTCAGTGCGTTCCACCGGTCCCAGACACTCTCGTTGAAGCCCGGCCCCGGAGCCTCCGTCTCGCCCACTCCCGTGCGGAAGTCCGCGAACGTGATCTCGGCGCCGCTGCCCAGGTGGGACAGGACGTCGGCGACGCTCCAGTCGGCGGCGCCGGACGGGCCGGTGAGCTGCTCGGGGGAGAGGGTGGGGACCGTGCTGGCCAGGGTGTCGTGCTCACTGCGCAGGGCCGCGATCGTGCGGCCGGCAAGGGTCGTCATGCGGCTGAGCTTAGTCGCTGGTCGCCTCGGGCCGGGGAGATGTGCGGGTGTGTGCGGCCCGGGTGGGGTAGCGCCTCTCAGCACGTCCGCACACCCCCTCAGCTACTCCACTCGCCG
>DASRYP010000768.1:0-4374 GCA_035687165.1 Actinoplanes sp.
CGACATAGGGCTGGTCGGGAGCGATACAGTACGGCCAGCCGTAGTTCGCCGGCTTGTCGATCGCCAGCCAGCGGCCCTGACCGTCCGGGCCGCGCGCCGGGTTCGCGGTCTGCGCGTCCGGCGAGTAGTCGGCCAGGTAGACCACGTCGTTGTTCGGGTCGACGGTGAACCGGAACGGGTTGCGCAGGCCCATCGCGTAGATCTCGGGCTTGGTCTTGGCCGTCCCCGGCTTGAACAGGTTGCCCTTGGGGATCGAGTAGCCGCCGTGCTGGCCGACCCGGATGCGCAGCAGCTTGCCGCGCAGGTCGTTGGTGTTGCCCGCCGAGCGCTGCGCGTCGAAGACCGGGTTACGGTCGGCCCGCTCGTCCAGCGGCGCGTAGCCGTCGGAGGAGAACGGGTTGGTGTCGTCACCGGTGGACAGCAGCAGGTTGCCCTTGCTGTCGAAGTCGATCTTGCCGCCGACGTGGCAGCACTGCCCGCGGTCGGTCGGTACGTCGATGATCTTCTGCTCGGTGTTCAGCTTCAGCGTGTTGCCGACCAGCTTGAACCGCGACAGCGTCAGATGGCCCTTGTACCGGGCGAAGTCGGCAGCCGTGCCCTCGGTGGGCGCGTCCCCCTCGTTGACCTGTGGGGTGAGCGGGTCGTCCTTGGGCGTGTCGAGCGGCGGCGAGTAATAGACGTACACCCAGTTGTTGCGCTTGAAGTCGTTGTCGATCGCGATGCCCTGCACGCCCTCCTCGTCGTGCAGGTAGACCGGGATCGTCGCGGCCAGCACGTTGCGCCCGGTGGAGGGCTCGTGGATGCGGACCTCGCCGCCCCGGGCGGTGTGCAGCACCCGCCGGTCGGGCAGCACGGCGAGCGCGATCGGCTCGCCGGGGAAGTCGTTGAGGGTGACCTTCTGGAAGTCGGAGGACGGCGGCAGCGGCTGCGCGGACGAGCCCCCACCGGCCACGGCCACGGACGGGGTGACCAGCAAAGCCACGCCGGCGACGCTGAGCGTTGCGAGGCGACGCATCATCAGAATCGGAGTCCCTCCAGATAGGTGTAGGCGCGCTGGGCGGTGACGAGCGCGTCGGCCGGAGTCCGCGGGGGCGAACCGGCGTCGTCTCGCTCCACGATGTACTCGATCAGGCCGGCTTCCTTGGTGTGCTGGAAGATGCGGCCGAAGTCGATCAGGCCGTCGCCGGCGTCGGCGAAGCTGGCGTTGATGTCGAGGTCCTTGACGTGCACCTGCTTGATCCGGCCCCGGTTCTGCTGGATCAGGTCGACCGGGTCGTGGGCGCCCCGGCAGGCCCAGAAGAGGTCGACCTCCAAGTGCACGTACCGGTTGTCGGTCTCGCCGGTCAGGATGTCGAAGCCGGTGAGCTTGGTGCCGTTCTGCCGGAAGAACTCAGCGTGGTGGTTGTGGTAGCCGAACGAGATCCCGGCCCGCTTGGCGAGCTTGCCCGCCTTGTTGAGGTCGGCCGCGAACGCGCGGTAGACGGCGGCGTCGCGGATCGGGCCGTTGGCGCCCTGCCCGAAGAACGGGTGGACGATGAACTTGTTGCCCACGACGTTCGCGTCCTGGAGGGCCTTCTCCCAGGTGGTCGCGTCGAACGGCTGCGGGATGCCGACGTGGCCGGAGGTGGCCCGCAGGCCGGCGGCGTCGAGCGCGGCCCGGAACTGGGCGGCCGTGCGCCCGACGAAGCCCGCGTGCTCGACCCGGGTGTAGCCGATCTCGGCGAGCTCGGCGAGGCTCGCCTCGAGGTTGATGGTCAGCTGGTCACGCAGCGTGTAGAGCTGGACGCTGATCTGGTCACGCGGAACGCGGTGGGACGAGCCGTGCGAGCCGCCCGCTTGCGCGGCGCCCGGCACGGAGAGGGTAGCTGCGGCGCCGGCCGCGGCTGCGGCGCCGAGCAGCTGGCGACGGTTCAGAGAGTGCGGCATTGCGGTCTCCTTCGAACGACATCGCTCGATAGATTACCGATGTGTTTCGTTCGACGTGAAGCTAAGTTTCTTCAGATCAAGCAAAAGTTTCCTACGTGCACACAAAACGCCCCGGCCACCCTTCGTGACCGAGGCGTTCATGAATATGACGGCAAGTGGCGGTATATCAGCCGACGTGCGCCTCAGCGTCCACCCGGGACAGAGCGTCGATCAGGATCGCCAGACCCTCGCGAGCCTCGTCCTCCGTCAGGGTCAGCGCCGGTCCCATGCGGAGCACGTTGCCGTAGAGACCGCCCTTGCCGACCAGCAATCCGCCGGCCCGGCACTCGTCGAAGACACGCAGCGTGGCGGCTGCGTCCGGCTCATTCGTGCCCGGCCGCACCAGCTCGACGCCGATCATGAGGCCCTTTCCGCGCACCTCCCCCACGCTGGCCAGCTTCAGCGCGCGCAGTCCGTCGAGCAGGATCGCACCGGTCCGCGCCGCGTTCGCCTGCAGATCGTGGTCGAGCACGTAGTCGAGCACGGCGTTGCCGGCCGCCGCCGAGACCGGGTTGCCGCCGAAGGTGGAGAAGCTGATCGCCGAGACCGCGTTCATCACCTCGGCCCGGCCGACCACACCGCCGAGCGCGAAGCCGTTGCCGATGCCCTTGGCGAACGTGATCAGGTCAGGCGTGACACCGTGCGCCTGGTAACCCCAGAAGTGCTCGCCCGTACGGCCCCAGCCGGTCTGCACCTCGTCGGCGATGAGCAGGATGCCGTGCTCCCCCAAAACCTTCTGGTACGCCCCCAACAGCCCGTCCGGTCCGGCCACGAACCCGCCGACGCCCTGGATCGGCTCCGCGATGAGCGCGGCCACGTCCCCGGCGGTCACCGTCGCGAGCACCTCGCGCAGATCGTCGACGGCCGCGTCGAGGATGTCACCGGGAGCCAGCCCGGCCATCCGTCCGCGCAGCCGGTCGCCGGAGGCCAGCCAGGAGACGTTCAGCGGGCTCAGCGCGCTCGACGACCAGCTCCGGTGGCCGGTGACCGCCATCGTGGCGAACGTCCGCCCGTGGTAGCTGTTCTTGATCGCCAGGACCTGCTGGGAGCGCCGCACGTTGGCCGCCATGAGCAACGCGGTCTCGTTGGCCTCGCTGCCCGAGTTGGTGAAGAAGACGCGGGCGTCCGGGATGCCGGAGACGCGGGCGATCTTCTCGGCCAGCTCGACCTGCTGCCGGATCAGATACAGCGTCGAGGAGTGCACGACGCCGGTGGCGAGCTGACGCTGCACCGCCTCGTTGATCTCGGGGACGTCGTACCCGATCATCGAGGTCAACACGCCGCCGAAGAAGTCCAGATAGGTGCGGCCGTCGGAGCCGGTGACCCGGCGGCCCGACCCGGCGACCAGCTCGAAAGCGTCGTCGCCGTAGTAGACCGGCATCCAGCCCGGCAGGACGGCGCGGTGGCGGGCGAGAAGGTCATCGCTCATGAGTTGCTACTCCTTAGACAGGTCAGCGCCAGCCGCGCGGGTGCGGGCGGGCTCGGGCGCCGCTGCCGCGGCTGTCCAGCAGGGCCGCCGCGGCGAGCGCGTCGGCCAGGTCGGGGTAGCCCGCGGCAACCAGCCCGACGGTGACGCGCACGTGGTCGCCGTCGAGCGGGTTGACACAGAAGGGCGTGCCGGGCGACACCGCGATCCCGTGCGCGGCCAGCGAGACCATCGCGATCTGCTGGTCGTCGACGGCCATCCACAGGTTGATGCCGTCGGCCGCGGTCGCGGTCACGCCCCGCTCGCGCAGCGCCCCGAGCAGGGCCGCGCGCCGGACGGCGTACGCCTCCCGGGCCCCTCGGATCTGCGCGATCGCCGCGGGATCGGTGAGCAGGTCGAGCAGGACGCCCTGCAGCAGGCGGCTGGACCAGCCCGGGCCGAGCAGCCGCCGATCGGCCACCGGGCCGAGCACCCGGGCCGGACCGCCGACCGCGGCCAGCCTCAGGTCGGGTCCGTGGCTCTTGGAGAAGCTGGCGACGTGCACCGTGCGCCCGGGGAGGAACGCGCCGAGGCTCACCGGCCCGGCCGTCGCGATGTCGCCGGCATGGTCGTCCTCGACCACCAGCACATCGGGGTAGTCGCCGAGCACCCCGGCCAGCTCGGCCGCGCGCTCCGGCGACATGCTGACCCCGGTCGGATTGTGCGCTCGGGGCTGCAGGAAGACGGCGACCGCCGGACAGCCGGCGAGCACGGCCCGAAGCTGGTCGGGGCGCAGGCCGGACTCGTCGATGGGCACGCCGACCACCGTGGCGCCGACCGTCTGGAGCAGGTCTAGCAGCGGCGGGAAGGCCGGATTCTCCACCACCACGTGGTCGCCGAAGCGGACCACCTCGCCGATCACCCGGTCGAGCGCGTCCAAGGCGCCGTCCACGACGGTGAGCTGCTCGGGCGGGAACGGCCAGCGTTCCCGCAGGGTGGCGGCC
>DASRYP010000769.1:0-2978 GCA_035687165.1 Actinoplanes sp.
GAGCGACTTCTTGCCCTCGCCGAGCTGGTCCGACTCGTACAGGTCGAACAGCGACACCGACTCGAGCAGTTCCCCCGCCCCCTCGGCCAGCACGTTCGCCAGGGAGGCGGACGGCACGTCGCGGTCGACGATCAGCGCCACGTCGATCAGCGCGGGCGGGAACGACGAGATGCGCTTCGCCTCGGTGACCGGCGGGAGCGGTAGCGCGTCCAGGTCGAGCTCCGCCGCGCTGGTGCGCTTGGGCAGCTCGAACGCGGAGACGACGGCCGGGTGCAGCTCGCCCGCGTGCCCGACCACCGTGCCGTCCACCGCGATCGCCGCGCAGCGACCGGGGTGCCACGGCGCCAGTTCGGCCGCGCTCACGCTGATCCGGTCGTCGGTGATGCCCGCCGCGGCCAGCGCGATCCGCGCCGCCTCGACCGCGTCGGCCCAGGACGCCGCGCGGCCCGGACCCCACCAGCCGGCCGGCTCGAACTCGCCGGTCAGCGCGACGGCCAGGTGCCACGGCTGGGCCGGGACGATCGAGTTGGCCGCGGCCCACTCCTGCTCGGTGGGGGCGCGGTCGACCCCCATCACCGGGGCGGTCCCGGTCAGGCGGGGCAGGAACACCGTGCCCGTCTCGAAGAGCGCGAGGTCGCGCCGGCCGCGGCCGAGGTTGCGCTTGACCGTGCCGAGCAGCGTGGGCAGCAGCGACGTGCGCAGCAGCGGGTCGGTCTCGGAGAGCGGATTGGTGAGCCGCACGGCGCTGCGCCGCGGGTCGTCGGCCGGGTAGCCGAGCTGGTCGGCCGTCGCGGGCGCCACGAACGGGTAGGACAGCACCTCGACATACCCGTTCTCGGCCAGTGCCCGCCCCACCGAACGGCGGCGGCGCTGCGACGGCGTGATGCCGCTGCCGCCCCGCGCGGGCGGCAGCAGCGAGGGGATGTCGTTGTAGCCGCCGAGGCGGGCCACCTCTTCGACGAGGTCGATCGGTTCGAGCAGGTCGGGACGCCAGGACGGTGGGGTGACCTCGAGCGGGTCGACGCCGGTGACCCGGCAACCCACCTGGGCGAGCAGCGCGGCGACCTGCTCGGTGTCGTAGGCGAGGCCGATCCGCCGCGCGGGCAGGGCCGGGTCGAGCTGGATCGTCGACGGGGCGACCAGGTGCTCGAGGTCGAGAACACGGTCGTCGACGGTGCCGCCGGCGTACTCGGTCAGGATCCGCACCGCTCGTTCCAGCGCGACCAGGGTGAGCTGCGGGTCGACACCGCGCTCCCAGCGCTTGGCGGCCTCGCTGAACAGCTTGTGGCGGCGGGCCGTGCGCCCGACCATGACGGGATCCCAGTGCGCGGCCTCGAGCAGCACGTCGACCGTGTCGGGCTGCCACTCGCTGGTCTCGCCGCCCATCACCGCGGCGAGCGAGATCGGGCCGGTCTCGTCGCAGATGACCATGTCCTCGGCGTCGAGCACCCGGGCCACGCCGTCGAGCGTGGTCAGCTTCTCGCCGGGGTGGGCGCGGCGCACGATCAGGCCGCCGCTGAGCCGGTTCAGGTCGAAGACGTGCATCGGCTGGCCGAGCTCGAGCATCAGGTAGTTGGTGATGTCGACCGGCAGCGAGATCGAGCGGATGCCGGACGCGACCAGGCGCTGCCGCATCCACGCGGGCGACGGCGCGTTCGGGTCGATGCCACGCACCACCCGCGCCGAGAACCGGTCACAGCCGACGGTGTCCTCAACCGCGACCGGGTACGGCGTCTCGGCCGTCCCCGCGGAGAAAGGCACCGACGCCGGGTCGGTGTAGGCGGCGTCGAAGGCGTACGAAAGCTCGCGGGCCATACCGCGCAGGCTCATCTCGTAGCCTCGGTCGGGCGTGATCTCGACCTCGACCAGCACATCGGCCAACCCTACGACGGGACGCGCGTCGGCCCCCGGCGACGCGACACCGGCCGGCAGCACGATGATGCCGTCGTGATCGTCGCCCAGGCCCAGCTCGGCGGCGGAGCAGATCATGCCGTTCGACTGCCGCCCATACGTCTTGCGGGCCCCGATCCGGAATCCGCCGGGCAGCTCGCCGCCGGGCAGGATGACCGCGACCAGATCGCCCTCGCTGAAGTTGCGGGCGCCGCAGACGATCTCCTGCGGAGCGTCCCGGCCCACGTCGACGGTGGTGAACCGGATCGGCTTCTTGAAACCGGTCAGCTCCTCGATGGTGCGCACCCGGCCGACGACGAGCTCGCCCCGGATGGTGGCGGACTGGTCGACGATCGACTCGACCTCCATGCCCGCGCCGGTCAGGGCGTCGTCGAGCTCCTGGGCGGTGAGACCGGCGGGCAGCTCGACGAACTCCCGCAGCCACGACAGTGACGTCTTCATGGTGCTCAGACCGCCATTCCGAAGTTCGTGGTGAACCGCACGTCGCCCTCGACCATGTCGCGCATGTCGCTGACGCCGTTGCGGAACATCAGGGTCCGCTCCACGCCCATCCCGAACGCGAAGCCCGAGTAGCGGTCGGGGTCGATGCCGCAGGCGACCAGCACCCGCGGGTTGACCATGCCGCAGCCACCCCACTCGACCCAGCGCGGGCCGTCGCGGTGCTGCGCGAACCAGACGTCGAACTCGGCCGAGGGCTCGGTGAACGGGAAGTAGTGCGGCCGCCAACGGGTCCGCGCGTCGGGGCCGAACATCGCCTTGGCGAAGTGGTCGAGCGTGCCGCGCAGGTGGGCCATCGTGATGCCCTCGTCCACGACCAGCCCCTCGATCTGGTGGAAGACCGGGCTGTGCGTGGCGTCCAGCTCGTCGGAACGGTAGGTGCGGCCCGGGCAGACCACGTAGATGGGTGGCTGCCGGGTGAGCATCGTGCGCACCTGCCCGGGCGACGTGTGCGTCCGCATCACGAGGCCGGGCAGGTCGACGTAGAAGGTGTCCATCGAGCCGCGTACGGGGTTGTCCGGGCCGATGTTGAGGGCGTCGAAGTTGGCCCATTCCAGCTCGAGCTCGGG
>DASRYP010000770.1:0-4399 GCA_035687165.1 Actinoplanes sp.
GGCCAACGCCGCCGCGCGGCAGCTGATGTCGTCGGCCCTGGGCGGCTCGTCTGATGCACCCCCGCCGGTTTCCGCCGGTTCGCCTCCACCGGTTTCCGCCAGTTCGCCCCCGCCGGTCTCCGCCGGCGTCGACTGGGCCGCGATGGAGCAGGATCTCGGGGACATCGTGCCGCCGCGGTTCTCGCACTCGGCGGAGCCGGTTCGCGGGCCCGAGGACCGGACGTTCGACGTCGAGACCTCCACCATCACCCTCGCCGACGTCGGGGGGATGGAAGAGGTCAAGAAGCGCCTCGAGATCTCGTTCCTCGGGCCGCTGAAAAACCCCGAGCTGCGTACGTTGTTCGGCAAGAGCCTGCGCGGTGGCCTGCTGCTCTACGGGCCGCCCGGCTGCGGCAAGACGTTCCTGGCCCGGGCGGTCGCGGGGGAGATGGGCGCGGCGTTCATCTCTCTGTCGATCACCGACGTGCTGAACATGTGGGTCGGCAGCTCCGAGCGAAACCTGCACGACCTGTTCGACTCGGCCCGCGGCCACGCCCCCTGCGTGCTCTTCCTCGACGAGATCGACGCGCTCGGCCACAAGCGCAGCCAGCTCAACTCGTCGTCCATGCGCACGGTCGTCAACCAATTGCTCACCGAGCTCGACGGTGTCGACGGCAACAACGACGGTGTCTTCGTCCTGGCCGCCACGAACGCACCCTGGGACATCGACTCCGCGCTGCGCCGCCCCGGCCGGCTCGACCGGACCCTGCTGGTGCTGCCGCCCGACAAACCGGCCCGCGTCGCGATCCTGGAATATCACCTGCGCGACCGGCCCGTCGCCGGCGTCGACCTGAGCCGCGTCGCCGACGTGACCGAGCACTACTCGGGTGCCGACCTGGCCCACGTCTGCGAGACCGCGGCCGAGTTCGCCATGCGCGACTCCATCGCCACCGGCGAGATCCGGATGATCAGCCAGGCGGACATGCTGGCCGCCGCCCGCGAGATCCGGCCCTCCACCGATGGCTGGTTCGCGACGGCCCGCAACGTGGCGATGTTCGCCAACGAGTCCGGCGAGTACGACGACCTCGCGGCCTACCTGAAGAAGCGCAAGATCCGGTGACCTCGCCGCCGCCCCGGGCGTACTGGCGGGCCCAACAGCTCGCCCAGGTCGGGCACTACGCCGAGGCCGAGCAGATCACGCGCCAGGGCCTCGCCGAATCGCCGGACGACGGGTGGCTGCTGACCCTGCTCGCCTCGGTGCGGCGGCTGCGTCGCGACTACGCCGGGGCGCTGCGCGCGGCCGACGCCGCCGTCACGGCCGTGCCCCTGCTGGCCGGCGCGCACCTGGAACGAGCCGAGAACCTGATCGTCCTGGTCCGGGCGCGCGACGCGGTCGAGGCGGCCACCGAGGCGGTGAGGCTGGAACCCTCGGTGGCCTCCGGGCACTTCGTCCGGGCGCGGGCCCTGGCCGCCGCGCGGGACTTCGAACGGGCGCGCACGGCCGCGGCACACGGTCGAACGCTCGACCCGGCGTCGGTCGAGGGGCTGCTCACGGTGGCCGACGTGGAACGCGACGCGGGCAACCGGGAGGCGGCGCTGGCGGCGGCCCGGGCGGCGCTGGCCCGCGCCCCCGACAACCCGTACGGCCGCTGGCTGATCGCGATGCTCGACGCCGAGCGGCTCAAGGTGCGCCGGTCGATGCGGGCGCTGCACGAGGTGGCCCGCGACAATCCGGCCCGCGCCGACGTGGTCTCGATGACCTGGCCGATCCGGGGAGTGCTCGGCGGGCTGCGCCGCGGGCTGGCGGCGACCGCCGGGCTGGTCTGCGTGCTGCTGGTGGCGCACTGGTGGTGGCCGCCGGTCGAGACGTTCGCGCGGATCGTGGCGGCGGTGCTCGCGTTCGTGATGGCGGCGTTCGCAGCCCGGGTGCTGATTCCGGCGGGCCGGCTGCCGTGGCGATGCCTGACCCTGCTGCCCCGCCGGATGCGCCAGGCCGACATCGTCGCGCTGATCCTCACGGGCGTGGCGATCGGGCTGCTGGCGCTCTATGCGGCGGTCGCCTGGTGGCCGCTGCCGGTGATCGTGCTGGCGATGACGCCGCCGCTGTGGGTGCTGGGGTTCGCCGAGTTGCTGGGGCGGGGCTGGACGACCCGGGGAGCCGGGAGGCGCTGCGGGGCTGGGCCGAGGAGATCCGAACCTGGTGGCGGACCACCAAGAAAGACCTGCGCGAGGCCTGGAACGAGCCACCCGGCCGCTAGTGGGCAGTCGCGCGCTGGGGCCGAAAGGGCTTGGGGCGCGCGGCCATTCGGTGGCACTCGGCAGTCGGTTGCACTCGGCCGATGGTTCGCACGTGGCAGTCGGTTGCACTCGGCCGATGGTTTGCACGTGGCAGTCGGTTGACGTGGCCGTTCGGGGCGCCGGGCCGATCGAGCTGATCGGCCCGGCGTTCGGCGATTACTTGTCGGCGGGCTTGGCCGGTACGGTGGCGGTCTCCGGGCGACGGCCCGAGCGGGCGTACGCCAGCATCGCCACGATCAACGCGAGCACACCCGCGGCGAGCCCGGCGATCCCGAAGGCGTCCGGCCCGTCCGACTTCTCGGCGGCGGGCGCGGCCTCGGTGGTGGCGGTGGCGGTCGGCCCCGCGGCGGCCGCGGTGTCGGTCGCGGCGGCGGCCGCGAGTTTCAGCACGGGGGCGGGGCTCTCGGGCTCGGTGCCGTCGCTGGCCGGCTCGTCGATCCAGCGCACGATGGTGCCGTCCGAGTAGGTCTGCAGCGTCTTGAAGACCATCGCACCGGAGGCGGGCAGCGGACCCAGCGAGACGTCGAACTCCTGGAACTGGCCCGGCTTGACCTCCGACCCGGCCTTGGCCGTCCAGATGATCTTCGAGACCGCCTCGGTGATCTTGGTGCCGTGCGCCTCGATCGGCGTACCCAGCTTCGAGATCGTGGTCGCCACGTCCCAACCGGTGATCGGCTTGACCGAGACCGAGGCGACGGGCTTGTCGGCCGGCAGGTTGACCTCGACCTTGGTGGTGGACGCGGAGTCGGACTCGTTGGGTACCCGGAAGGTGACCTTGGCGTACCCGCCGGCGGTCGCGGAGTCGGGGTTCACCGTGACGTGGGCGGAGGCCGGGACGGCCAGGGCCAGGGTGAGCCCGGCGACGGTGGCGCCCACCAGAGCCGAGCGCTTGAACAGGGACATCCTTGTCGAACCTTCCACGTGGAGGAATCCGCCCGGTGCCGGGCACACCCCCATTGGTCGCTCCCGGCCGCGAAAGAGTTCCCAGGATTTTCTATCGCAGGGCAGGCAGCCGTACGTCGACCCGGAGCCCGGGCTGAGCATCACTCAAAGTAACGGTTCCGCCGTGCCGCCGGGCCAGTTCCCGCACGATCGCCAGGCCCAGCCCCGATCCGCCCGCGTCCCGGGCCCGCGCGTCGTCGAGCCTGGTGAACCGGTCGAAGACCCGCTCCCGGTCGGCCTCGGGGATGCCCGGCCCGTCGTCGGTCACGGTGATCACCCGATGTGTTCCGCCGGCACTCACCGTGACCTGCACCTCGGACTTCGCGTGGCGCACCGCGTTGTCGAGCAGGTTGGCCACGACCCGGCCGAGCGCGTCGGGTTCGCCGGTGACCTCCATCGGCACCGCCGGGCGCACGTACCGGACGGACGGGTATCGATCGGTGACGACGCCGACCAGGGCGCCGAGGTCGACCGAGCGGAACGGCACCGAGATGGCCCGGCCGCCACCGTCGTCGGAACGGGCGAGCAAAAGCAGGTCGTCGACGAGCCGGCTGAGCCGGTCGACGTCGGTCAGCAGGTCGTGCGAGAGCGCCGGCCAGTCGGTGTCCGGCAGTCGCTGGGCGACCTCCAACTCCGTCCGCATGTTGGTCAAGGGGCTGCGCAGCTCGTGGGCCGCGTCGGCGACGAACGCACGCTGCCGTACCCGGGCCGACTCGAGCCGGTGCAGCATGCCGTTCAGCGTCAACGCCAGGCGGTGGATCTCGTCCCGGGACTCCGGCACGGGCAGGCGGCCCTCGCGCGTGCCGCCGGTGATCTCCTCGGCCCCCGCCCGCAGCGCGTCGACCGGATGCAGCGCGGCCCCGAGGACCCGCCACAGCACGGCCGCGAGCAACGCCACCAGCAGCGGGAACGTCACGAGAAGAGCCAACCGCAGGATCCGTACGCCCTGACTCAGGTCGTTGGTCGAACGTGCCACCAGCACCCGGACCGGGTCGGTCGGCGGCCCGGCCGTCACCATCACCACGCGGGCCTCGCCCTTCAGGCCGATCCGGCTGCCCGGGATCTCGCGGACCGCCCCGTCGGCCAGGCCGCGCAGCTCGTCGTCGTGCAGCATCGGGACCAGCCGGTCGGCGTCGGGGGAGAGGGCCAGCACGCGGCTCTGCGCGTCGATGACCTGCAC
>DASRYP010000771.1:0-2003 GCA_035687165.1 Actinoplanes sp.
TGGGCCGAGGTGGGATAGGGGCGCGCACGCGGGTAAGGGGCGTAGAGCACCACCGCGAGCAGGCACGCGGGCAGCACGAAGAACGCGACGTCGAACACGGTCGTGTCGGGCCGGTCGGGCAGCAGCACGTCCTGGACGAGCCACCAGAGCCGGGTCAGCGCCCAGCCGGCGAGACCGATCCCGACAAGCACCCGCCACCGCCGGTGCAAGCCGGCCCGGCTGCGGGCCGCCGCGAAGCAGATCGACGCCGCGGTCGCCCCCGCGACGAGCTGCGCGGCGTCGAAATAGATCAGCCACCCCTGCGGCTCGATCAGCTCTCCGTGCGCGACCACTCCCAGGACGACCGCCAGCGGGACGAACAGTCGCGCCGTCATCATCACCACCCAGTTGAGCCGCGGGCCCCCCGGTCCGCGACCGGAGTAACGTACCGCAGCTCTGAGCAGGTGCAAGTGCCTCGGGGTTACGCTCCGTCGGTCGCTGTCAGATCGGCGACAATGACGGTGACGTTGTCGGGGCCGCCGCCGCGCAGCGCCAGGTCGATCAGCCGCTCGCAGCACGACTTCGGATCGTCGGCGGCCAGCATCTCCTGCTCGATGGTCTCGTTGGTGACCACGGCGGTCAGGCCGTCGCTGCACAGCATCCATCGGTCGCCCGGCTCGGGCTCGACAATCACGTAGGACGGGCTGACCGGCTCGCCCTGGAGCACGCGCGTGACGACCGAGCGGCGCGGGTGCCCGGCGGCCTCGTCGGGGCGGATCAGACCCTGGTCGACGAGCATCTGGACGTACGTGTCGTCCTTGGTCAGCTGGTTGAGGCGGCCCTCGCGCAGCAGGTAGGCGCGGGAGTCGCCGACGTGCGCCATCGCCGCGCGGCTGCCCGAGAAGATCACGGCGGTCAGCGTGGTGCCCATGCCCTGCAGGGTGTTGTCGGCCTCGACCGTCTCGGCGATCCGGCCGTTGGCGGTCTCGAGCGCCTTGTGCAGCGCGTCCATCTGGTTGTCGTTGTCGATCGGAACGTCCAGCGGCGTCATCGCGTCGATCGCGAGGCGGCTGGCGAGGTCACCGGCGGCCATCCCGCCCATGCCGTCAGCGACGACGAGGACGTGATCACCGGCGTAGTAACAGTCCTCGTTATTGCTCCGGACATGTCCTTGATCGGTGCCGGCCGCCCACCGCAGGTGCAAGGTCATGGCGTGCAGCTTCCCAGATCATCGGAACGGTGTCTGCAAGTGGTCGGCGGCGTTTCGCCGGAAAACCGGCCTAGCTGGGCTTCAGCGGTCGCCCGAGGCATCGTGGATCGACCTCCGTCACGCGGCGTGTCGGCGCGATCCACGACAGGGCCGAATCTGTCACCGCCCACCCGCGCACCGAGACGGCGCTGTCGGGCGGTCGGGTCAGCTCCGGGCAGAGCGTCTTGGAGCGCACCTGATCATTGGGGATGAACGACACCAGTCCACCATCTTCGAGCAGTGTCGTCGAGGTGTCGTCGACGGCGATCAGCTGTCCGCGTAACACGTGCGCGGGTTGACCGACCTCGACGACCTCGACGGCGCTGCTGGGCAGAACCGGGGCGCGCAGAAAGACTACGCCGATCGCCAGGGGCGCGACCACTGCGGCAGCGACGGCCGGCCAGTGGGTGACGAGACGGGCCGCCCGCGGCGGTACCGGCCCGGTGAGCAACGGACCCAGCAGCGGGGGGACGCCGAGCAGGAGCGCCGTCGACGTCTCGCCACGCTGCCACGCCTGGGCGATGCCCGGCTGGACGAAGATCAGGACGAGCGCGCCGAGCAGCACCGGGACGCCGATCGTGATCCAGATCATCAGCCACCGCTCGGTGTGGAAACGTTGGACCGCGGTGAGCCCGAGGATCGCGACGATCAGCATGCTGAGCAGCGGGAGCAGCCGCAGCTGCCAGGTGAACGCGGCCAGCGTGGCGGCGAGCAGCACCACCCAGTCCGGCATCCGCAGAGCGGTCACGGCGAGCAGCGACCGGCCGGCGTCCTC
>DASRYP010000772.1:0-3869 GCA_035687165.1 Actinoplanes sp.
GGTCGAACGTGGCCGCGATGACCTCGCCCTTGACCGAGCGCTGCATGTCGGTGACCTCTTCGGGCCGTTCGTCGACGAGCACGACCATCAGGTGGCACTCCGGGTTGTTCTCGGTGATCGCGTTGGCGATCGCCTGCAGAACCATCGTCTTACCGGCCTTCGGCGGCGAGACGATGAGCGCCCGCTGGCCCTTGCCGATCGGCATGACCAGGTCGATGACGCGGGTGGTCAGGATGTGCGGCTCGGTCTCGAGACGCAAGCGTTCCTGCGGATAGAGCGGGGTGAGCTTGTAGAACTCCGGCCGGCGCCGGGCCTCGTCCGGCTCCATCCCGTTGATCGTGTCGAGCCGCACGAGCGGGTTGTACTTGTCGCGACGCGCGTCGCCACTGCCGGTCTCGCGCGGGGTGGCCCGCACGGCGCCGGTGACCGCGTCGCCGCGGCGCAGGCCGTGCTTCTTGACCTGCGACATCGACACGTACACGTCGTTCGGGCCGGAGAGGTAACCGGTGGTGCGGACGAACGCGTAGTTGTCGAGCACGTCGAGGATGCCGGCCACGGGAACGAGCACGTCGTCCTCGCTCACGTGCGGCTCACGGCCGCCGCTGTCGCGCTGACCGCCGCCCTCGTTGCCGTCCCGCTCGCCCCGGCCACGTCGGCGGTCGCGGAAACGGCTGCGACGGCTGCGACGGCCACCATCGGTGTCGTCGTCGGTGTCGTCGTCGGTGTTGTTCCGGCCCTGATCGTTACGGGCCTGATCGTTACGGGCCTGATCGTTACGGGCCGGGCGATCGTCACGATCGTTGCGCGGGCGGTCGTCCCGCGGACCACGGTCATCGCGGGGGCCACGGTCATCGCGGGGGCCACGGTCGTCGCGGGGACCACGGTCGTCGCGCTGGTTGCGCTGACGGTCCCGGTCCCGGTTGCGTTCGCCCCGGTCGGGACGCTCGGTGCGCTCGGCGGTCTCGGCCTCGACGGCCGGGGCCGACTCGCGCTGGACCGCCTCGCGCTGACCCTCGCGCGGCGCCGACTCGCGGGACGAGTTGTCCCGGTCGCCGCGGTCACGGTTGCGGCCACGCCGGCTGCCGCCCTCGGCGGTGAAACCCGTCTCGGGCTGGGCGGCGACGGTCGGCGAGGCCTCGATCGGGGCAGTGGGCGCCTCGGTCCGGGCGGTGGGCGCCTCGATCGGGGCGGCCACGGGCGGCTCGACCTTGGCAGTCGCGACGACCGGAGCCGTGGCGACGACCGGAGCCGACACCGCCGGAACCGTCGCTGTCACGGCCGGAACCGCCGCGGCCGGAGCCTTGTCGGCCGTGGCAGCCTTGTCGGCCGGGGCCCGGTTGGTGCGCGGGCGCGGCGCGCTCTCGGCGGGAGCGCCGCCGCTCTGACGCTCGGTGATCGCGGTGATCAGTTCGCCCTTGCGCATCCGGGCCGTGCCGGAGATACCCAGGGACGCGGCGAGGCTCTGCAGCTCGGGCAGCAGCATCGCGGAAAGCCCGGTGCCGGCTCGCCGGCGCTTCGTGGCGGTCGCGGTGGTGCCGGCGCCGGCGTCAGCGACGTCAGAAACACCCGACGTCACGTCGGTGGTGTCGCTCAATGGATTCCTTCCGTCGGAAAATGCCCGAGACTCCCGGTTTTGCAGCCTGGTGGCCGGGTGTCGCGGTACCCGCCTCGCACAAGCGACGCGGGAGTTTGAAACAGCACGGCAGCTCGACGGTGTCCCTGCTAATCAGAAGTCTGAGCTGGTCAGACGACGGACGTGTAGGTCTCGGCGAGTGCAGCGACCGGAGATTGCTGCTCGGCGTGTGCCTTGTGAGAGGTGAGACAGCCAGACGGCCTTTGAAGTCTCGGGGGTGCGCGCCGAACCGCAGAATCGCTTGCTTAGCGGCTGTACTAGGCCTCCACCAAGTCAACTGCTTGTCTTGAGCGTAGTCAACTCGTGCGACCTGCGGCAACAGGGCCCCGCTAGGCGAGTTCCACCATACTCCCTTTGACAAGAGCTCCGCCGCCATCCACGCCCAACGACTCGATCCGCCATGCTGTTCCCGGGTGGAAATCGGCCGGGACCTCGGTCAACGCCAGGACGGACGGACCCGCGCCACTCACCACAGCCGCCACACCGACCGACCGCAGCGAAGCCACGAGCGACGCCGTACCCGGCATGGCCTCGGCCCGGTAGCCCTGGTGCAGGCGGTCCTCGGTGGCCGCCAGAAGAAGTTCGGGTGCGCTGGTGAGGGCGTGTGTCAGCAGGGCCGCGCGGCCGGCGTTGAAGGAGGCGTCGACGTGCGGCACGTCGGACGGCAGGGCCGCGCGCGCCGAGGCGGTGTATCCACGCTCGGCCGGCACGAAGACAGTCGGGCGTACGCGACGGGAAACCGACAGCCGCACGGCCCGCGACCCCAGCCCTTCGCTCCAGGCGATGGTGAACCCACCGAGCAGACAGGGCGCGACGTTGTCGGGGTGGCCCTCGATCCGGGCGGCGATGCGCAGCGCCGCCTCGTCGTCGATCAGGTGCAGGCCGCCGGCCACCAGGCCGCGAGCGAGTTGGACGCCCCCCACGATCGCCGCCGACGACGAGCCCAGCCCGCGCGCCTGCGGGATGCGGTTGACGCACTCGACGGCCAAGCCGGGCGGCCGCTCCCCCAGCTCGTCGAAGGTTGCCAGCATCGCGCGCAGTACCAGGTGCGATTCGTCGCCGGGCAGTTCACCGGCGCCCTCCCCGGTCACCGACACGGTGTGGCCGCTTTCGGTGACCCGCGCGGTGAGATCGTCGTAGAGGGTCAGCGCGAGGCCCAGGGCGTCGAAGCCCGGACCGAGGTTGGCGCTGGTGGCCGGCGTACTCACGGAGACTGGATCGCCGGCGAAGGTCAGGCCCATCAGCACATGCTAGGCGGTGATCTTCACATTTCGCCCTCGGGCCAGCACTGAAGTGTCGCAGCCGACCAATAGGTCTCATCTGATGCCTCGTACGGGCACGTTACATCCCCACCGAACATCCCACCGAAATCCCGTCCGCGCCCAAGGACGACCCCGGACTCCACCAAAACGGGCGACCAGCCGCTGGCTGGTCGCCCGTCTCGGGAAGGACCTCAGTCGGTCTGTACTTCCGGCCGCTTGGGCATCTTCAGCACCTCGAACTGATCGGTGTAACCCCGTAGCGCACCGCCGGCCTGCGGCGACTCCGCCCTCGGCACGGTCGAGACCGGCACCTCGTCGTCGGGCACCGTCGCGGCGGTCGACTCCGGCGCGATCGGCTGCTGGGTGGGGCCACCGCGCCGGGCGAGGCGCTTGAGTCGGCGATTCTCCTTGCTGTTCTCGACCATCGTGTAGAGCGTCGGCACCAGCACCAGCGTGAGCAGCGTCGAGCTGACCAGTCCACCGATGACCACAATGGCCAACGGCTGCGAGATGAACCCGCCCTCACCGGTGAGCCCGAGCGCCATCGGAATCAGCGCGAAGATCGTCGCGATGGCGGTCATCAGGATCGGCCGCAGCCGGTGCCGGCCACCTTCGATCACCGCCTCCTGTACGCCCATCCCGGCCGCGCGATAGTGGTTGATCAGGTCCATCAACACGATCGCGTTCGTCACCACGATGCCCACCAGCATCAGCACACCGATCAGCGCCGGCACGCCCAGCGGCGTCCCCGTGATCAGCAGCAGAGCGATCGCCCCGGTCGCCGCGAACGGGATCGAGACCAGCAGGATCACCGGCTGGAGCAGGCTGCGGAACGTCGCCACCATGATGATGAAGACGATCGCGATCGCCGCCAGCACCGCGATTCCGAGCTGCTGGAACGCCTCGGCCTGGTCCGCGCTGACGCCTCCGATGGTCGCCGTGGCGCCGGCCGGCAGGGTGAGCGCGTCCAGCTT
>DASRYP010000773.1:0-10335 GCA_035687165.1 Actinoplanes sp.
CTCGGGTACGTGCTGGTGGCGATCCTGGTGCTGACCGTGCCGCGCGCCTTCTTCCGCCGTCCCGCGGCCCCGACCGTGCCCCAGCAGGCCTACGGCACGCCCCAGCAGGCCTACGGCACGCTGCCCTATCCGGGCTACGGCCCCGGTAACTCGCCCGCGGCACCCGGACTCTGGGACCCGTCCGGGCCCGCCCGTAGCGCCGGCGCACATGGGCCCGGCGCGAGTCAGCACGGCTACTCCGCCGTTCCTGGCCCTGGCGGCTTCTCGGCCGGTCCGGGTCAGAGCGGCTATCAGGTCGATGCGGGGCGGGTCGGCTACCCGGCCGGTCCGGGTAACCCTGGTGGTGGATCCGGCGGTGGTCAATCTGGCGCTGGATACCCGTCCCCGACGGGCTACGGTCCCGGCGGCAATCCGCCTGGTTCCGGGCCCGCACCGGCCTACTGGGCGGGCTTCCCGCAAGGACCGGCTCAGCCCGCGCAGTCACCGGACCATTCGCCCTACGCGCGCCAGGCGGGCTACGCACCGGACGCCTTCGTGCCGGCCGCCCCGGCGGTGCCGCCCCCCGCTTCGGAACCGTCGCCCTATGCTCGGCCCCCTCAGGACCAGCCCGAGGCAGTCCTGAACGGCCCGCACGCGGTCCTCGCTTCGGAGCCGATCGTTTCGGAGTCCGCCGTTTCGGGGTCGGCCGTTTCGGGGTCGGCCGTTTCGGGGTCGGCCATCGCGGAGTCCACCACGCCGACTTCAGTCGACGCCGACTCGGCTCAGGCGCGTCCGGACCGGCCTGCCGGAGATCAGGCCCAGCCGTCGCCCGTTGCCGGTCCCGGCGCTGAGGACGCTGAGCCGCCGACCAGAGCCTGAAGGCCCGCTGCCTTCAGGCCGGCTCCGGGTTGGCTGATTCCGAACGGGTGATTCGGGTGGGGCTTCTCGTTCGGGTTTCGGCGGTTTTCGTCGATGAGACGGCAATCGCCTGACTGGCGGCAGGCGCTGACTGCCAAGCCGCCCTGCTTGTCTTCTCCGACCGCCGCGTCTCTTCTCCGACCGCCGCGTCCCCTTGCCTGCGGCTTGCCGACAGGGCCGACAGGGGCCGACAGGGGCCGACAGCCGGGCAGACAGGTGGGCCGACAGGGCAGCGACGCAGGTTGGCGTCGGTCGGCCGGGTGGGAGGTCCTGGGCGGACCTCGTTTCGGAGAGTGATCGTGGCAGCCAGGTTGGACTGATGAGTTCCGGACAGGCAACCCGCCGGTTGTTACCCGCCGGTTACCCCCTCAAATTGATGAGTCACCCCTCATATTGATGGGTATGGGTCACCCGAACGGGTAACTTTGACCCCCGGCCTCGTCCCGCTATCGGCTGTCCGGATAGCGCGCCGCTGGCCTGTTGGTGGGTGTTTTTCGCTAGACGGGTAAACGTCTAGAGGCGTGATTCACAGGAGCTTCTCAGCACCCCGTCCGGGTGATCTGTGGAGCAGGCGTCCTGTGACCCGCGACATAGGAGCTTTGAGCTGCATCGATGTTCACTGCAGGGGACGAAAGAAACCGCCGCATCTGTAAGGTTTCTTTTTAGATTGACTCAATGCTGTGCGTCAATAGTTACGTTCCGCACCGCCGGGGCGAAAGGTTCCAGTTTCGTTCCAGCAAGTACGCTCGATGCATGCAAGCACGCCACGACCTGCGTAAATTCATCACTGAATTACCCGTCGCGCAGCGTGGCGCCGTGCTTTCATCGGGTCGTGCACTTCCGGCACCGGGCCGCCCGGTCCGGAAGGACGCACAAGGTCGCGAGATGACGACGTCGAGGCGGGTGCGGGCCTCCGGCGAAACGGATCAGCGACCCGAAAAGGATCGACGAATGGGGAATGTGGGGTGTCTCACTCCCGGGGCGGGGATCGAGACCTCGACACAGATGGGCAGCGACCTGACGGCGGCTGAGGCGTTGCAGGAGGCAGAGACCGAAGTCGGTACAGCGGTTTGGGTTGCATCGGAGGCTCGGGTTGCCGGCCATCCCCGATGGACCGACCCGGTGATCGGCGTCGGCCTTACGGCCTGAAAGTTAGCCGGTTCGTTCCTGCACACATGCAGGAGAATCGATGCAGTGGGTGGAAGGATGGAGATCGTGGGAACTGCGTTGGCGGAAATGACAATGCCTCAGATCTCGCCGCTTGCCGGCGAGCCTATTGAACGTGCTGACGCCGAGCGACTGGCGGGTGTGCTTAAGGCCCTCGCCGACCCTGCTCGGCTTCGGCTCCTCAGCCTCATCCAGTCCGCGACGGACGGTGAGGCGTGTGTCTGCGACCTGACCGCTCCGCTCGGGCTTTCGCAGCCGACGGTGAGCCATCACCTTCGGATCCTGACCGAGGCTGGACTGCTCGAGCGGGAGAAGCGGGGCGTGTGGGCCTACTACCGGCTCGTGCCGTCCGCGATCGCGACGATCGCCGACCTGTTGACCCCGCCTCGCAAGCGGGCCACCAAGAAGGCGCGCTGACCGCATCGCGGGGATCGCCTGGCGTCACCGGCAACACGCGGGGCGTGACGCCAGGCAGCAGACCTCTTCGCCTCCAGTCCACCCCCAGGACCCGAGGAGTAACGGGTGAACTACGTCCACGGCGATCTACGCGATCAGCTCGCGTTCGTGGGTTTCGACGTGGTCCAGGCCGGCCTTGTTGCCGGATCCGGCGGCAACCTGTCCGCCCGGATTCCCAACGAGGACGCCATCTGGGTCACCGGTAGCGGTTCGTGGCTGGGCCGGCTGAGCCGGACCTCCTTCGCCGCCGTTCGGGTCTCCGACGGCTCAGCCGCGGCGGTCGGTAGTGTGCCGCCGCCCGCGATCGAGCCGACCAGCGAACTTGCACTGCACCTGGCGCTGTATCGGGCTCGTCCCGATGTCAACGCCGTCATCCACCTGCATCCGCAGACCGCACTCCTGCTCGATGCCCTAGGTGAGCACGTCCGGATCGTCACCACCGACCATGCGTATTACCTGCGCCGTGTGTCGACGGTGCCGTTCCGGTTGCCCGGCACGACCGAACTGGCGGCGCTGACCGCCGCGATGGCCGCTGACGGCACCGACTGTCTGGTGTTGAGCCAGCACGGTTGCGTGGTTCTCGGCGACTCGGTCGAGCTGGCCCATAAGCGTGCTCGCAACCTCGAGGAAGCAGCGGAACTCACCTACCGGGCGCTCTCCGCCGGTCGCCTGGAGAATCTGCGCGACTGCCCTGAGGAGTTCCTGGACCGGCTGCACGGTTCCACCGCCGTCACGGTCTGAACAACGCACTGCCCCATCGCTCGCCGCACCGCCCCCGACGGCGCAGAGCATGGGACCCACGAAACGACTGCGCCCGGCCGCCCGAAAGGGTCGGCCGGGCGCTTTTGCGTCTGCCCACCGAGCGGTGGGCAAGCGGCGCGCAGGCGACGGTGAGCTGTCAGTGGCGGCGGTGGGAGCGGGGCGGGGTGGGGTCCTCGTCCTCGTCCTCGTGACGGGCAGCCTCGACCAGGCCGGCGATGCTGGCGGCGGCCACGACGCCGATCGCGGTGGCGGCCTCGGGCGGAGCGGACGGGCCGTTCTTCTTCTTGTGCCGCCGCTCGCGCAGCACCTCGATGAGGATGGGCAGCACCGAGATCAGGACGATCAGCACCACGACCGGCAGGATGTAGCGGTCGATGTGGTCACCGATGGCGTCGTAGATCTTCTGCGCCAGCAGGTACCCGATGATGATGATGCCGTCGGTCCAGAGGATGCCGCCGACGATGTTCCAGATCAGGAACTGGCGGGCCGGCATGCCGAGTGTGCCCGCAACCGGGTTGAGGAACGTGCGCACGATCGGGATGAAGCGCGCGAGCACCACGGCCTTGGCCGGGCCGAACTTCTGGAAGTAGTACTCGGCCTTCTCGACGTACTCCCGCTTGAAGAGCTTCGAGTCGGGCTTGTCGAACATCCGGCGGCCGTAGCGCGACCCCAGCCAGTGCCCGAGCTGGGCACCGGCGATGGCGAAGATCGGGGCGCCGATCAGCAGGCCGACGATGGAGAGCTGAGCCCCCGGACCGAAGATCGAGTCGGCCACCGAGGAGGCAGCGACGCCGGCGAGGAAGAGCAGCGAGTCGCCGGGGAAGAAGAACCCGACCAGCAGCCCGGTCTCGGCGAACATGATCGCCCAGACACCGGGCAGGCCCAAGGTGTGCAGCAGGTCCTTGGGATCCAAGGGGTTGAAGGCGAGGTTTTCGCCGAGCGCGCGGATGTCCACGAAGAGCCAGGGTACCGGCAGTAACCTACGCCTTCCGTGTCCACTTGCCGTGGAACCGATTTCCGACCGGGCAAGGCCGACCACCACAAAGCCGCCCGACAGAACGCCTGTGGACAAGGGCAAGTGCGAGACCGAGGGCGACCAGCAGGACGCCGATCAGCGCGACCCCACCCGCCCCGGGCCCGGTGATCGGTAGCACGGTCGCGGCACAGGTCGCGCCGGGTACGTTCACCGAGAGTTGCGCGTTCTCCCGGCCCTTGGCGACCACTCCGTCCTGGTCCGGCAGCCGGTCGGCGAACTCGATCCGCCCGGAATCACCGCAGTTGTCGGCGACCGTGACCTGGAACGGGAAGGTCGCCCGCTGCCCCGCCCCGACCTCCCTCCCGAGCAGGCAATACCGTACGTCGTCCTCGCCCGGGAAGCAGTTTTCCGGCTCGCTGTGAACCGTGACGTTGGCCGGCAGCAACACGGTGACGCCGAGGCGGTTGTTCGGGAACATGTCGGGCCGCAGCGTGCCCGGCCCGAAGTTCGCCAGCCCCGGGGAGAGCACGAAACTGCCGCCGATCGCGGCCGTGCGACGCACCCCGGCGGCGGCGAGGGCGGGCCGCCGCTTGCCCGTGACCGTGAAGGTCGTGGCCGTGTAGTTGTTCTCCGGAAGCACGTCCACCTGCGGCTTGTCGTCCAGCGAAGGGACGACCACGTCGAGGGTCAGTGGGGCTCCGGTGCCCGGAGTCCCGTACTCGGTCTGCTCGGTCTCCGCCCACTCAGCCTTCGTCATCCACTGGTCCACCATGCGTACCGCGCTGCCGGGGACCGCGTCGGCCGGAGCGCGCAGCGTGATCGGCTTGGCCAGGGCATAGCGCAGCCCGGGCTGGAGGGCGTTGTCGAAGGTGCAGATCAGGCCGAAGTCGTAGCGGCAGTTCCGGTAGGACGACGGACCGAGCAACCGCGGGTCGGCGGGGAGAATGAGTACCGCTCCATCGATCGTCGTCGCGCCCGCGTTCCGTACGGCCGGGGTGAATTTGATCGGCCGGCCCGGGGCCGCCCTGAGGACCCGATCCGCCCCCGCTGCGAGATCAACTCCCTCGCCCACCCGGAACACCGTCGTCCCGGTACTGGCCGCACCCTCCCCGAGCTTGGCCGACATGGTGACGCCGGCGGTGTCGCCGATCTTCGCGGTCTTCTTGGGCACGACGCTGAGCAGGGCGGGATATTCGAAGGACGTGGCGGCCGAGAGCGTCGCGGTCCACGAGCACAAGATCTTTTCTCCCGTACGCAGGCAGGCCGTCGCCGTGTCCGGCTCGTCCACCACGAGGCCGTCGAGCTTCGCCGAGGTGGGCTTGGTCGACAGAAACCCCGGCCCGACCCGTACGTCGGCGAAGCCGGTCGCGCCGCCGAGATCGACGGTCACCTCCACGCGCGCCCGGGTTCCCGGCTCCACGTTTCTCGTGCGTACCCAGATGAGGGTGTTCTTCTCGGGTCCTCCCGGGGTCAAAGTGACCGGCTGGACATGCGGTTCGGCGACCGCCGACGTGGGTGCCGCGAGGGCGGGCGACACCGGCAGGAGGGCCAGGAACAGCCCGATCGCCGCCACCCGGGAGATCAATGACATGGTGGGAGCGTAAATCGACCCTTATGTCCAGTGAGCCGGATTCCGGGAGAGTTACGGGGTCATTTCTCGCGGCGCGAGAGGCTACGGAATACTGCCTGCTGGAGGACAGCGCGGTCCTGCCCTCTTCCCGCTGTCTTCCGTAACGCACGAGCAAGAGCAAGGAGCGCACCGATGCCCATCGCTTCTCCCGAGGTCTACGCCGAGATGCTGGACCGTGCCAAGGCCGGCGCCTTCGCTTACCCGGCGATCAACGTGACGTCCTCGCAGACCCTCAACGCGGCCCTGCAGGGCTTCACCGAGGCAGGCAGCGACGGCATCATCCAGATCTCCACCGGCGGCGCTGAGTACGCCTCCGGCCCGACCGTGAAGAACATGGTCACCGGTGCGGTCGCGCTCGCCGAGTTCGCCACCGAGGTGGCCAAGAACTACCCGGTCAACATCGCGCTGCACACCGACCACTGCCCCAAGGACAAGCTCGACAAGTACGTCCGGCCGCTGCTCGCGATCAGCAAGGAGCGCGTGGCGAACGGCCAGGCGCCGCTGTTCCAGTCGCACATGTGGGACGGCTCGGCCGTGCCGCTCGACGAGAACCTGCAGATCGCCCAGGAGCTGCTCAAGGACGCCGCGGCCGCGCACATCATCCTCGAGATCGAGGTCGGCGTGGTCGGTGGCGAGGAGGACGGCGTCTCGGCCGCGATCGACGACAAGCTCTACTCGACCGTCGCGGACGGCCTGGCGACCGCCGCCGCTCTCGGCCTGGGCGAGAAGGGCCGCTACCTGACCGCCCTGACCTTCGGCAACGTGCACGGCGTCTACAAGCCGGGAAACGTCAAGCTGCGCCCCGAGATCCTCAAGGAGATCCAGGACGCGATCGGCGCGGAGTACGGTGTGGAGAAGCCGTTCGACCTGGTCTTCCACGGCGGCTCGGGCTCGCTGCTCTCCGAGATCCACGGCGCGCTGGACTACGGCGTGGTCAAGATGAACATCGACACCGACACGCAGTACGCGTTCACCCGTCCGGTGGTCGACCACGTCATGAAGAACTACGACGGCGTTCTCAAGATCGACGGCGAGGTCGGCAACAAGAAGGCATACGACCCGCGCGCCTGGGGCAAGCTGGCTGAGAACGGTCTCGCCAAGCGCGTCGTCGAGGCCTGCGAGAACCTGCGCTCGACGGGCACCACACTCTCGAAGTAGTCGCGTCGTGACGGCCGGTCCCCCACAGAGGGGGCCGGCGTCGCTCTGTTACCGGGTAACTCAGAGGTATGTATACGATCGGTCCTCGCTGAGAGGGGACCAAGATCGTGCTCGGCATCGAGGGTTATGAACCCGAGTGGCACCATGATGCCGAGGCGCTCGCGGCGGTCCATCGCACGAGATTCGTACGGCTCATCGGCCGCAGGTTGCGATCGGGCTGGCTGATGTGGGACATCGCCGAGCGGGGCTGGTTCGCCGACGGCCCGGTGATCCTCGATTTCGGGTCGACCAGGGTCGAGATCACCCACCGCAAGTTCGACGAGTGCGCGATCACCTGGGACCAGATCGACCTCAGCCGGCCGATCGACTGGTACGAGCACTTCGACTGGCGTCCGGACCCGCACACCGCCCTGCGCCAGGCCCGCGGCCAGATCCTGCGCGCGGTCAACATCATCGAGCTGGTCACGGTGGCCGAGTGGCGTCCCCGGGTGCTGCACGCGGTCGAGTTTCTCTTCGAGGAGGCGCGGCTGGCCGTCTTCAACGCGATGGACGAGAACGGCATCACCGACATCCCGGACGCCGAGCTACCCGTGACCAACTGGCGGCGTGTGCATGTCGCCTGACCCGGCGGCGAGCGCGGTCATCGCCTCGTCGAGCGAGTCGGTGACCACGACCAGATGCGACTGGTCGCCGTGCGGGCTCTTGGCCAGCAGCGGCCGCAGCAGCTCTTCGACCGGCAGCTGCCGCCAGTGGTCGACCCCGAGGAAGACGAAGGCGCCGGACGGGCCGTCGGTCTGGTAGAAGGTCTTCGTCGCGGCCTGGAAGATCTCCTGCACCGTGCCGGCCCAGCCGGGCGCGAAGACGATGCCACCCCGGGCAAGCCGCAAGATCGAGTCCTCCCGTACGGCGTTGGAGAAATACTTGCCGATCTGACCGGCGAAGAGGTTGGCCGGTTCGTGGCCGTAGAGCCAGGTCGGCAGGGCCAGGCCGCCGTGCCGCAGGCGGCCGACCACGTCGGCGACCGGCGTCAGCGGCGCCGGATAAGCCTTGCGGACGGCCAGAGCCGCAGCCGTGTACGGGTCGTGGTCGGCGAAGTGCGGCGCCGCCGAGAGCAGGTCGATCGCCGAGGCCAGCTCGGTAGCCGGGCGGTCCGAGAGGTAGGCGCCGAGATTGGCCGCCTCCATCACGCCGGGCCCGCCACCGGTCACGATCAACCGCCCCACCGACGCGAGCCGCCAGGACAGGGTCGCCGCCATCCGGTACGCCGCCGAGCCGCGCGGCGCCGCGTGCCCGCCCATGATGCCGACCGCCCCGGCCCGGCCCCGCGCGTGCACCCAGGCAGCCAGCGCCTTGCCCAGCGCGTTGTCGATGCCCGCGTCGTGCAGCCGCTGGGCAATCGCCTCGCGGATGTCGGGCGACGCCCCGCCGTGCGCCACGAAGTGGTCGTAGACCAGCGTGTCGTACATGCCGGCGAAGCCCTCGGCGGCGAAGCCGAACGACAGGTCCTCGGGCGTATAGAGCGCGGCCGGATGGGTCGGGTAGGGCCGCGCCTCGAACGGCGGGATCAGGTGCGCCCCGCGCCGGATCAGGTCGATCTCGACGTCGTCGCTCGCCAGCCGGCAGCCCACGAAGAGCGCATCCCGAACGTCGACATCGGTCAGCGAGGGCGGGTCCAGATCGAGGCGCAGCCCGAGAATTACGAGGCCGGCCAGCGACTTCTCGGCGAGGTGCAGGTCGAGCTCGGCCCTCGACTCGATCTCGAAAGTGGTGGCGTCGAACGGGACAGGCCCGCCGAGGACGGGCCGTAAGGGGTCGCCGGGCATAGACCGTAGGGTACCCAGTCTGCCCTGTACTACCCGAGCCGGTTGAATGAGGTCATGCAGAACCTGCTTCCTGGGCCTCCGGCCACGCTCCTGCCCGCCGACGTCGACGCCGACAAGGCTCTCGCCGAGGCCGGCTCCCTTGTTGCCCTCAAGGCCGTCGCCGCGGCCGCCCCCACCTACAGTGCTGCCTGGGGCGCTCTCGCGGCCGAGGCTCTCGCCGCGGGCGAGCCGGTGACCGCGTACGCGTACGCCCGCACCGGATATCACCGCGGCCTCGACGCGCTGCGTCGCAACGGCTGGAAGGGCCACGGCCCGATCCCCTGGTCGCACGCGCCCAATCAGGGCTTCCTGCGCTGCCTGCACACGCTCTCCCAGGCCGCCGCCGAGATCGGTGAGGCCGACGAGGCAGCCCGCTGCGCTCAGTTCCTCCGCGACAGCGACCCGGCGGCCGCCGACGCTCTGAGCTAAAGCCCTTCTGCTACGGCCGCCGCTATCTTCAGCCAGGCATCCCGCGTGTTGCTGGAGAGGTGGCCGTAGCGGATCGGTTCGCCCGAGTCGATCAGCTTCTCGTAAGGGGCGAGCAGGACCGACCGAGTGCGGGCGGCGAAGTGGCGCTGGATCGCCGGCAGGTCGATGTCCTTGCGGGTCGGGGGCATCGACACGACACTGACGGCCTGCCGGACCAGTCGCTGGCGGCCGCTCTGCTCGAGGTGGTCGAGCATCCGTGCGGCGGTCTCGGCCGAGTCGTTGCGGGCCGACATGGTGATCACCAACTGGTCGGTGGCGTCCATCGCCGCCTGCCAGTTCTGCGCCCGTACGTTGTTGCCGGTGTCCACGAAGATCAGCTTGTAGAACCGGCTCACGATCTCGCGGATCTCGCCGAACGCGTCCGCCGTCAGCATCTCACCCGCGGTGGCCGACTCGTCCGAGGCGAGCACGTCGAACATGCCCTCGCCCTGCGCCCGTACGTATTGCGAGAGGTCGCCCACCCGGCCCTGCGAGCCGCGGAACAGGTGCAGGTCACGCATCATGTCGCGCACCGTGCGGGCGTGGAAGTCCTGCTGGGCCCGCATGCCGAGGGTGCCCTGGGTCTCGTTGTTGTCCCAGGCCAGCACATAGCCGCCGCGCTTCTGACCGAACGTCATCGCGAGCAGCAGCACGGCCACGGTCTTGCCGGCGCCGCCTTTGGGGTTGACGACAGTGACCTGGCGCAGCCCGCCGAAGTTGCGGCGGACCATCTCGACGTCCTGCTTGTACTCCTGCTCGCGCTTGCCCGGAGCGAGCTTGACCAGGCCCATCGTGCCCTTGCGCAGCATTGCCCGAGCGCCCTGGGTGGCGACCGGGTCGGCCGGCTTGGCCATCCGACGGCGGGCGAACTCCTCGGCGGTCGGGGTGCCGTCGGAGACCCACGGAAGATCCTGGAAGGGGTCGGTCGGAGGCGGCGGGCCGGGGTGAGACGGTACGGC
>DASRYP010000774.1:0-2263 GCA_035687165.1 Actinoplanes sp.
GGACCATCCTCTTCGCGGCGGAATGCCGCAGATCGTGCAGTGTCCAGTTCGCGCCCAGCGCGGTGTTGGCCTTGTTGAAGACCATCCGGGTGGCGTCGTATGTCAGCGGCCGGAACGGACGGCGCAAAGTCCACCACAATGCCTCCTTCGGCCCTTTCGGGACCAGGTCCCGCGTCTCCTGCTGGTAGAGCCGCAACCACACGAACGCGTCGGTCGAGGCCGGCAGCCGTTGCAGCGCCCGGCTGCCCTTGCGGACCACACTGATCACCTGCTCCTCGGGCACCACGAGGCCTTGGCAGACGCCGAGCAGTTCGGAGGCGCGGGCGCCGGTGGACATGTAGAACGCGACCAAGGCCCGATCCCTGTTGCAGTCCAGGGCCGCGAAGAGCTCGCTGAACGCCTGATCCGGGATGCTCCGCGGGGCTGGCTTGGGCTCCTTCGGCTGATACACCGCTCGCCGAGATGGCCGCCGGAACGGCTGCATCGGATTGTGGTGGGCGTTGAGATGCTCGTCGACGCCCCTGGCCTTGGGGAACGGGTTGACCAGCGGCCGGCCGTGCATCTCCCGGTGGTACTCATAGAACGACCGGATCACCGCGCGAGCGTGCCGCCTGGGAGAGTCCCAGGACGTGGTGTAGATCGGGTTTCTCGTCCTGGTTGCCGGTGAGCGTGTCGGTGCCGGAGATGGAGGGGCCATCGCGTGAGGCTTCGTGAGACCGACTAAGGAACTCACGGAGACGAGGTACACGCGATGGCCCTGGACCAGTCTGCCCTGCTCGAGCTGAGCGAGGCGATGCGCAGCGCCGACGGCGGGGAGTTGATGCGCCGGCTGCTGCACACGATCCTGCAGGCGTTGGTCGACGCGGAGGCGACCGCGCACATTGGCGCCGCCCGCCACGAGCGCACCGACACCCGCACGACCCAGCGCAACGGCAGCCGGGACAAGGTGGTGTCCACGACGGCGGGGGATCTGACGGTGCGCATCCCCAAGACCCGCACTGGCTCGTTCTTCCCCAGCCTGCTCGCCCCGCGGCGGCGTATCGATGTCGCGTTGCACGCGGTGGTGATGGAGGCCTACGTGCACGGGGTGTCCACCCGCAAGGTCGACGACCTGGTCACCGCGCTCGGGGTCGAATCGGGGATCAGCAAGAGCGAGGTCAGCCGGATCTGCGCCGAGCTCGACGCCGACGTGGCCGCGTTCACCACGCGTGCGCTGCAGCACACCGCGTTCCCGTACGTCTTCCTCGATGCCACCTACTGCAAGGCCCGCCTGCCCGGCCCCGGCGGCGGCGTCCGCGGTGGTCGGGTCGCCGCGCAGGCCGTCGTGATCGCCACCGGGGTCTCGATCGACGGGCGCCGCGAGGTCCTTGGCTGCGCGGTCGGTGACAGCGAGACCGAGGACTTCTGGGCCGAGTTCCTGCGCGGGCTGCGCGACCGCGGCCTGCACGGGGTGCAGCTGGTGATCTCCGACTCCCACCGCGGGCTGACTAACGCCATCGGGGCGGTGCTGCTGGGTGCCGGCTGGCAACGCTGCCGGGTGCACTTCCTGCGCAACGTGCTGGCCAAGGTGCCCAAGGCCTCCACCGAGATGGTCGCCGCCGCGATCCGCACCATCTTCGCCCAACCCACCGGCGAGCTCGTGCGCGAGCAGGTCGAGACCGTTGCCGGCATGCTCGAACGTCAGTTCCCGACCGTCGCGGCGATGCTGCGCGACGCCGGCGCGGACATCACCGCGTTCGCCACCTTCCCCGAGGCACACTGGCGCAAGATCTGGTCGACCAACCCGCTGGAACGACTCAACCGTGAAGTCAAGCGGCGCACCGACGTCGTCGGGATCTTCCCGAACCCGGCCGCGCTGCACCGCCTCGCCGCCTGCGTGCTCATCGAGGCCCACGACGAATGGCAGGTCAGCGACCGCCGCTACCTCAGCGAGGAGTCCATGCAGCAGCTCACACCGCCCGCGCCCAGTGCGATCGCGCACCGACACGCCGAGCCCGCCACCGAACAACCCGCCCTGCAGACTGCATAATCAACTCGTTCCCGCGGAGCAACACGCGGACGATCTACACCACTCCTCCGGGCTCAATCGGTGCGACCTTCGACGAACCCGCACCGGCTTGCCATGACATCGAATTTCTGCGAAGTCGATGGTCCGTTAGGGCGACCTGGCGAACCGGCCGTGGCGTCCGCACGTCCTATCTGCGCGGTTGGCGTTTCGCCCGCGCCAGCCGTCGGCGACGTGACGCCAACTGCGAGCTGGGCG
>DASRYP010000775.1:0-2040 GCA_035687165.1 Actinoplanes sp.
GGCGGATCCACCAGGTGGCGTACGTCGAGAATTTGTAGCCCTTGGTGTAGTCGAACTTCTCGACCGCGCGGATCAGACCCAGGTTGCCCTCCTGGATCAGGTCGAGGAACGCCATGCCACGGCCGGTGTAACGCTTCGCGATGCTGACGACAAGGCGGAGGTTGGCCTCGAGCAGGTGGTTCTTGGCAGCCTTGCCCTCCGCGACGATGATGTGCAGGAGTGGGGCCAGGTCGTCGGCGGCCTCGGGGAGCTTCTCCTCGGCGTAAAGGCCGGCCTCGATGCGCTTGGAAAGCTCGACCTCCTCGACGGCGGTCAGCAGCCTGGTGCGGCCGATGCCGTTGAGGTAGGCGCGAACCAGGTCGGCGGAGACGCCCCGCTCGTCGGTGGCGTCCAAGTCGGTCAGGAGCTCGACACCGTCGGTCATGCTGTTGTCCATGGACTCCGATGCCTTCATCTGCAGGACCACCTTTCAGTCCCCTCCCCGCTGATAACCGTCTGTCGTGCTTCCCGGCCCACAGGGGAGCCGGTGTGATCGATAGCTTGGCCTGGGACGCGTTAAACCGAGGTGAGGCAAGCGTCCAGGTGGCATGAATCAGGGAGAACCCTGACGTCGCCAAGCCGACAAGTGCCCGGTTTGCCGGTACTCGCCGCGTGTTGCGCGCCGATAATGTTCCCCAAACGCCCGCGAGAGAGGAGATGGTTCAGTGGTCTTCAAAAAGATGCTGCAGGCACTCGGTGTCGGTGGCCCGTCGGTCGAAACAGTGCTGGCCAACCCCCATTGCCGGCCCGGCGGATATCTTGAGGGCCAGGTCCACGTGGTGGGCGGCGAGCACGCGGTCGACGTCGAGTACCTGGCCGTCGGGCTGATCACCCGCGTCGAGGTGGAGAGCGGCGACAGCGAGTACAACACCGATCAGGAATTCCATCGTCAGCGGTTGACCGGTTCGTTCCGGCTCGACCCCGGCGCGAAGTACGACGTGCCCTTCCGGTTCGACGTGCCTTGGGAAACCCCGATCACCGAGGTGTACGGGCAGCATCTGCACGGCATGACGATGGGCCTCGCCACCGAGCTCGAGGTCGCCCGCGCGGTCGACAAATCCGATCTGGACGCCGTCGCGGTGCACCCGGTGCCGGCCCAGGAACGGATCCTCGACGCGCTGCTGCGGCTGGGTTTCCGGTTCAGCCGGGCCGACGTGGAGCGTGGCCGGGTCGCCGGTGCGGAGCAGCATCTGCCGTTCTACCAGGAGATCGAGTTCTACCCGCCATCGGCCTACGCGAGCGGCATCAACCAGCTCGAGCTGACCTTCCTCCCGACGCCGCACAAGCTGCAGGTGATCCTCGAGATCGACAAGCGGGGCGGGATGTTCACCGAGGGGCGCGACGCGTTCGGCCGGTTCGATGTCGACTATGCGACCGTCGACCGGACGGACTGGGGCAGCCAGCTCGACAACTGGCTGCGGCAGTCGGCGCAGCGCCGCGGGCTGTTTTTCTAGAGCTCGAGCAGGATCGTCCGTGGTCCGACATTCACGCTCTCGACAAGCATGTGCGCTTGGAATCGGCCGGTCTCGACGGTCGCGCCCCGGGCGCGCAAACTCTCGACGTACGCGGTGACGAGCGGCTCGGCCACCTCAGCCGGGGCGGCCAAGTTCCAGGTCGGTCGGCGCCCCTTGCGAGCGTCGCCGTAGAGGGTGAACTGGCTGACCACCAGGAGCGGGGCGGCGAGATCGGACGCCGACGCCGCATCGTCCAGGATGCGCAGTTCGTAGGTCTTTCGGGCCAGTTCGGCGGCCTTGGCCGGAGTGTCATCGTGGGTGACGCCGACCAGCACCAGCAGGCCCTCCTCGATCTTGCCGACCACCTCGTCATCGACAGTGACGGCGGCCCGGCTCACGGTCTGCACCAGCGCTCGCATTACTTCACTCCCCGTACTCGTGCCGCGGCCACCGGAAGGGCGGCCACCTCGTTCGCCGACATGGTCCCCTGACCGGCGCGGAAGGCCACGACCTCGTCCAGCCGGCTCGGCGGGTCGCCCGGGCCGAG
>DASRYP010000776.1:0-2067 GCA_035687165.1 Actinoplanes sp.
ATGCCGACCTTGGAGGGCGGAGCAAATCCGGAGCGAACCATCGCGCAGTGGCTGTCACACCCCGATACGTTCCAGCACGAACCTCCAGGTCAGGCAGCATGCGACGGCACGGTCGTTTCAAGATCGACAAGGTGGGGTGAGCGGGTAGCCAGCGCACGGGGTTGATCGCCGGCGGACGGCCTGGTGATCTTCGGCGTGTCGTGGCGGGAGGGGCGACGGAGCTCCGGTAGCAGGAGGAGTCCTCTCACAGACTTCTCGCCACCGGAGCTCCGTTGCTGTTGCATCCTGTCATTGCCGAGTCCGGATTCGCCGGGCTGGGCGCGGCCGTGTCGGGCTCGACCCCCGCCGACGACGTCCCGGCTCCGGCGCGAGTGTGTGCTGACCTGCTGCAACGGTTCGGGCGGGTGTCCGACGGCCGCCGGGACCAGGGCCGGGTTCACCCGGTCGCGGTGGTGCTGGCGCTGTGCGCGGCGGCGGTCGTGGCGGGTATGGCCTCGTTTACCGCGATCGCCGGCTGGGCCACCGATGTGCCCGCCGAGGTGCTCGTGAAGCTCTACGGTCGACGCTCCGCTCCGCCGTCGAAGGCCACGATCTGGCGGGTGGTCACCGGTGCCGACGCCGCCGCGGTGGATGCGGTGATCGGTGCCTGGCTCCTCGCCCAGGCCGCTGCGCGTGACGTCGTTGCCGGTGACGTCGTTGCCGGTGACGACGTTGCCGGTGACGACGTTGCCGGGACCGACCGGGAGGCACCCGAACTGCTCGCGATCATGGTGGACGGCAAGGCGGTTCGCGGTGCTACCGACGCCGAGGGCAACCAGACCCATCTGCTCGCCGCCGCCACCCACGACGACGCCCTGGTGGTGGGCCAGGTCGAGGTCGGTGCGAAGAGCAACGAGATCCCCCAGTTCGCCCCGCTGCTCGACACCCTCGCCGCCGCCGGGGTCGATCTGGCCCACACGGTGATCACTGCCGATGCACTCCACACGCAGCGCGCGCACGCGGACTACCTGCACGAACGCGGCGCCGGGTTCGTGTTCACCTGCAAGCAGAACCAGCCGCGGCTGTTCGCCGCGCTCGACGCGCTGCCCTGGGCGCAGACCCCCATCGCCGCCCGGCAGGTCGACCGCGGCCACGGCCGGGTCACCACCCGCACCATCCAAGTGATGCCCGCGCCCGAGGATCTGCCGTTCCCGCACGTCAACCAGGCCTGGTTGATCGAACGCTACGTCACCGCCCTCGACGGCACCCCGACCTCCGCGGTCGCCGCGCTCGGTGTGACGAACCTGACCGCCGACACCACCGCCCCGCAGCGCCTCGCCGCCCTGGTCCGCAACCACTGGGGCATCGAGTCGCTGCACTGGCTACGCGACACCGTCTACCGCGAGGACAACTCCGCCGTCCGCACCAGGTCAGGACCCCGCGTCATGGCCGGCCTGCGCAACCTCGCAGTCGGCGCCCACCATCTCGCCGGCCGACGTGACATCGCCGAAGCCAGTCGCGAGGCCGGTCGCGTCATGCACCGACCCTTCAAGATCCTCAAGCTCACATGATCTTGAAACGACCGTGTGGTCAGCGGCACGACCACGGCCGGGTATTCGCTGCCCTGGGAGCGGTGCACGGTGATGGCGTAGGCGTGCTGGAGTTCGTCGAGCTCGTCGAAGTCGTAGGCGATGTCCTCGTCCTCGTCGGTGCGCACCGTGAGCTGCTGGTCGGTGACCGACAGGGCGGTGATGGTGCCGACGGTGCCGTTGAACACCCTGGCCGTGCCCTTGTCGTAGTTGTTGCGGATCTGGATGACCTTGTCCCCGGGCCGGAACACCCGCGCCCCGTGCCGCCGCTCCGGGATGTTGTCCCGGCCCGGTGCGAGGGCCTGCTGCAGCAGCGTGTTCAGGGTGCCGGCGCCAGCCGGGCCGCGGTGCATCGGCGACAGCACCTGGATCTCCCGCGGCGAAATGCCGAACTTCCGGGGGATCCGCTGTGCCACGAGGTCGACCACCCGCTCGGCGGTGGCCTCGGGCTCGTCGGCGCCGAACAGGAAGAAGTCGGGGTGCTCGCCGAACACCGGCG
>DASRYP010000777.1:0-9001 GCA_035687165.1 Actinoplanes sp.
CCGCCCGCCCCGACCACCTTGCTACAGCGTACGGGCGATCGTGACCGCTTCGACCAGACTGTCCGCCACCGGACGACCCGACGCGCGCAGCCTGGTCGGGTCGGTGAAACCACCCGAATAAAGGACAATCTCCCCGCCCACCGCATCGGCCGCGGCGGCGTCGTCGAGGGAGTCGCCGATCAGCACCACCTGGTCACCGGTCAGCCCCAGCTCGGCCAGGTGCTCGGCCAGATGACCGGCCTTGAGATGCCCGCCCAACTCGGTGCGCAGCCCGTCGACGCGGGTGAAGATCCCGGCCAGACCGTACGTCTCGACGGCCGGGACCAACTCGCTGTGGAACCACATGGAGAGCAGCGACTGTGTGCCGTCCCACTGCTTCAGCGCCGCCGAGGCGTCCGCCGCCAACGTCATCTCGGTCAGACCCAGCCGGTACGCCTCGTGAAAGAGCCCGTCGAGCCGGCCGAACTCCTCGTCGCTGACCGCCCGCTCGAGGATCTCGGCGTAGAACTCGGCGACCGGGCGACGGAACCGCCGGCGGTGCTCGTCGGCGTCGACGGAACGCCCGCCTATCGCCCCGAAGACCGAGTTCGTCGACGAGACCACCAGGCTCAAATCGTCGAGCAGGGTGCCGTTCCAGTCCCAAACCACATGAGTGCGCGTCACGGCGAATAACCTACCGGCGGGGCTTCCCCGGCGGCCGGGCCAGATCGCTGAGAAGCCGGGACTCCTCGACCTGCCAGTAGCCGTGCTCGGCGCCGTCCAGCAGCACCACCGGCACCCGGTCGCCGTAGTCATGCTCCAGCTCGATCGACGACTCGACGTCGACCCGGGCCCACTGGCCAGGAACAACCCGATCGAGGACGGCCTCGGCCTCCTCGCACAGATGGCAGCCGTCGCGGCTGATCAGCGTTACTCGGCTCACCACGCTTGTTCCTTCCGGTCTTCCGGCGCGGGCTAGTTCAGCAATTCTCGCTTGCGAACCTTGCCGGTCGCCGAGTGGGGAAGCTCACGCACCAGCTCGACGGTCGGCAACTTGAACCTCGCCAGCTGCGCCCCGCAGTAGACCTGCAGCTCGGCGGGGGTGGGCGGCGGGTCGATCGCGGCCACCACGAAGGCATGCGGTCGCTGCCCGGCCTCGTGATCGGGAACACCGACCACGGCCGACTCGGCGACTCCCGGGTGTGCGCCGAGCACCCGCTCGATCTCGGCCGGATAGACATTGAAGCCATGCACCAGGATCAGCTCGTCGAGCCGGTTGACCAGGTGCAGGTCCCCGTCGCCGTCGGCGTAGGCCACATCACCCGTCGGCCACCAGCCGTCCGCGTCCGGTCCGCCGTGCCCGTCGGGCCAGTAGCCGGAGAAGAGATTCGCGCCGCGCACCACGATCTCGCCCGGGTCGGTGCCGGCCACGTCCGCCACCGAGAGGTCGAGCTCGGCCAGGTCCTCCTCAAGCGCGGCGGTGCCGTCCTCCCAGAGCACCTGACCAGCCGTCGAGCGCAGCCGGAGCGAGACGCCGGGCAGTGGACGCCCGATCGAACCGGGCTTGCCCCGGTCACTGACCGCCGTCGTCGTGAGCACCGGGGCGGCCTCGGTCAACCCGTACCCGATCAGGATGCTCTTGCCGGTCGCCACGCCGAACCGGGCCATCTCGTCGGGGGCCAGCGGGGCCGCACCGCACACGGCCGTCCGCACGCCGCGCAGCGCGATCTCCACGTCGGGCTGCCTCGACCAGGCCGAGTACATCCCCGGCACGCCCATCGCGACCGTCACGCCGCGCTCGGCGATCACCGCGAGGGAGGCGGCGGGGTCGAACCGATCGATCAGCACCCCGGTCGCGGCGTGGTGGGCCACGGTCCCGAGCCCGGTGTTCAGCCCATAAGCGTGAAAGAGCGGCATCGTGAGCAGCACTACGTCGCCCAGGCCGACCACCGGCGGGTCGATCGTGTCGAGCTGATCGTGGTTCGCGGCGAGCGCGGCGTGACTGAGCATCGCGCCCTTGGGTCGCCCGCTCGTCCCCGACGTGTAGAGCAGCACCGCGAGATCCCCCGCGGCGACCTCGGGCAGCTCACCGGCGGGCGCCGGAAGATCAAGGTCAAAGTTCGGCGGTACGCGGGTGGGCCCCGACGACCGCAGCCGTTCCTGAACCGCCCCGCCCGCCACGACGAGCGCGGCCTGGGAGTCGGTGATCGCGAAATCGAGCTCGTCGGCCGCATAACCCGGATTGAGCGGCACCGCGACACGCCCAGCCCGCAACACGCCGAAATAGACCACCGCGAACTCGATCGAGTTACCGAGCACGATGGCGACGCGCGCGCCAAGTGGCACCAGCGCGGCGATCCGGTGTGCCGCCGCGGTCACCCGCCGGTCGACATCTGACCAGGTCAGCGTCGTGTCGTCGCTGATCAGCGCGAGGCCGTCGGGCCGGCGTGCGGCGGCCCCGGCGACCGGGTCGCGGGCTGCTTCGTCCACGAGGCAGAAGTCTCGCACAAACATCCACGGAAGTGGCCGGCGGACATCTTGTCCGTTCCGGGCATACCCGTGTCGGTCATCGTGGCATACGTTCCTTGTGTCTTGTCTACGCCACTTCGTACTATTTTTGCACACCGCACCTGTTGTGCGACTCCGTGTGTTCGGTGTCCGTGATACTTCGCGTCTGAGTAACGGACTCCCAAGCCCTGGGTGAGGCCGGTCGGCAACTTTGCGGGCCGCTTCACCCGTTTTGCTATGAGTGATCACACCTCATCCCGAGGAGACCGCTGTGCCACAAAAAGCACGGAAACAATGCGAATCTCAGTCTGGCGGGACGGATACGCAGTCGAAGCAGAGCCGCCGGGTCGAGGAGATGCAGTGAGTCATGTTCACGCCGGGGATCCGTACAACGTCTCCCTCGCGGAGGGCCTGACCGGTCTTCGCCGTTCCGTCGACGACCTCATCGCCAGCACCATCCGAGGCGACGGCCCCAAACAGACCCGCAACCGTCCACATGTCAACGAGTCGCCGGGACATCGGCTCCCGCCGACCGGCAACGCCAAACCGATGCCCGGGGGCGGCCGGGTGGCCGTGCCCGGACGTCCGCCGATGCCCGCGCAGCCCACCGCGGGCCAGCGCGGCCACCTTCCCGAGACCGCCGTCGGGGAACAGACCGTGGTCGTGCCGGCCCAGAGCACCACCGGCCCACAGCGTGACGCCGAGCCGCCGAAGTACCCGGCCCGGCCCGACCCGTCGGACGCCGCCGCCGAGGTGTGGGCGCTGGTGGAGCGCGCTCAGGCCGGCGAGTCGGAGGCGTTCGGCCTGATCTACGACCGGTACGTCGACACCGTCTTCCGATTCGTCTACTTCCGGGTCGGCAACCGGCAGCTGGCCGAGGACCTCACCTCGGACACGTTCCTGCGCGCGCTCAAACGCATCGGCAGCTTCACCTGGCAGGGCCGCGACCTGGGAGCCTGGCTGGTCACGATCGCCCGCAACCTGGTGGCCGACCACTTCAAGTCCGGCCGCTACCGCCTCGAGGTCACCACTGGTGACGTGCTCGACGCCGACCGCGAGGCCCGGGGGCCCGAGGGCAGCCCGGAGTCGTCCGTGGTCGACCACATCACCAACGTCGCTCTGCTCACCGCGGTCAAGCAGCTCAACCCCGAGCAGCAGGAGTGCATCGTGCTGCGCTTCCTGCAGGGGTTCTCGGTCGCCGAGACGGCCCAGACGATGGGCAAGAACGAGGGCGCGATCAAGGCCTTGCAGTACCGAGCCGTACGAGCCCTCGCCCGACTCCTGCCCGATGGGTTCCAAGCGTGAGCGCCTGCGCCGAGCGGCAGCCGGCCGCAGCTACCCGGCGAAGGCCGGAAGGGCACGTGGCCGGCGGCTACGGCGAGGTCGGCGGGGCCAGCCGGAGAGGGCCGGGAACCTACAAGATCAGCGCGATGGGCGGGTCGCCCATTACCCGATGTCGGCCGTACTTCCCCGTAACCGGGGAGGCGTGTCGCGCGTTTGTCCGAGTGCGACCCCGGGGGGCAGTCTCAGCCACCGGCTTCGTCGCGACCGTCGGCGATGTTGTCGGCGAGACATTCACGAGCGAGGGGGGGTGCCCGCGGTGACCTTCGACTTCCTGGATCGCCGGAGTGCCGAGCGCTTCGCGGAGCTTCTCGACGAGAGCACCGGCGGCCGTCGGCACCGCAGCCGCGGCCCGGTCGACGAGCAGCTCGCCGAGCTGGTCGCCGTCGGCAACAGCCTTTCCGCAACCCGCCCCACGGCCCGGGTCGAACCCGAGTTCCGCACCGGGCTGCGGGCCATGCTGGTCGCCACCGCCGAACGGGACGGCATGGGCCGGACCGCTGCCGCCGACGCGCCCGAGACCGCGACCGGACTGCCCACGGCAGCCCGCACCGGCCGGCTCGGCCACGGACTTCTCGGCCACAGTGGCCGGCTCCGGGCCCGGGGCGCGATCATCATCGGGGTCGCGGCCGGCGCACTGGCGGTCTCCGGTATCTCCGCGGCCAGCGAGAACGCATCACCGGGCGACGCTCTCTACGGCGTGAAGCGCTCGACCGAACGCGCCCAGTTGGCGATGGCCGGCTCGGACGTCACCCGGGGGCAGCTGTCCCTGGACTTCGCCCGCACCAGGCTCGCCGAGGCGGTCGCCATGCCGGGCAACGATGCCGAGTTCGGTGGCGTGCTCGACGACATGGACGCCGACACCCGCAAGGGCGTCAAACTGCTCACCACTGCCGCGGCAGCCCGCAAGGACCGCAAGCCGCTGGCCACCGTCGACACGTTCGCCGAGGGGCAGCGCCGGATGCTGGCGCCGGTGCTGGGCAAGCTGTCGAACGGGAACCAGGAACGGGCGCAGACCTCGATCACGCTGCTCGACTCGGTGCTCAAGCGGGCCGAGCACCTGCGTACCGGCCTCGCCTGCGACGACGTGGTCCCGGCCGGTTCCGACCTCCTCGGGCCCAAGCTGAAGGGGTGCGCGACGCGCCACGCCGACACAGCCGGCCCGGCGACCTCGCGCCCGTGGGGGCAGAGCGGCAAGCCGGCCGCCCGCCCGGACAGCAAGGACGGCGTCCAGACCGGTACGAGGTCGAGTGCCCCGGCCCTCACCCCGAGTGCCAGCCCGGACGCCGTGGCGCGGCCGGCGCGGGGCACCCGATCGACCTCGCCCGAGTCGCCGATCGGTGACACCTCGGTGCGGTCGGTCGAGCCCGACGACGAGAAGTCGCAGCAACAGCAACGGCATCAGCAGGAGCGCGCCGAGCGGGACGACCCGCTCGGCGGGCTTGTCGGTAAGCTGCTCGACATCGAGTAAACAGCCCAGACGGGCACGAAGACGTGGCAAGACGAAGACATGGCGAGAGGCGGTGGCCGGGTGTTACCGGCGCCGCCCCTCACCTGTCACTATAGGCGCACACGTCGTCACTCTCCACTAACTTCGCGTTAGGGTCGTTTCGCTGATCGCGCGAAAAGCGCGCCGAACCGGACGCTAGCGACCGAACGGGTCGGGCCGCTTCTCGAGGAGCTCCAGGAGAGCGGCCTGGATCGTCTCGCGCACCTGGTCGGCCAGGTTGTAGACGACCATCGGGTCGTCGGCGAGGTCGGTCAGGTGCGCGGTCGGGATCGGCGCGCAGAACTGGATCAGCCACTTGCTCGGCAGCGGCACCAGGCCCAGCGGCCCCAGCCAGGGGAAGGTCGGCGTGACCGGGAAGTACGGAACGCCGAGCAGCCGGGCGAGCGGCTTGATGTCGGCCAGGATCGGATAGATCTCCTCGGCCCCGACGATCGCCACCGGGACGATCGGGGTGCCCGTGCGCAACGCGGCCGAGACGAACCCGCCCCGGCCGAAGCGCTGCAGCTTGTAGCGGTCGGCGAAACGCTTGCCGATGCCCTTGAAGCCCTCGGGGAAGACGCCGACCAGCTCGCCCGAGCTCATCAGACGCTCGGCGTCGGGGTTGCAGGCCACGGTCGCACCGGACTTGCGGGCCAGCTCACTCACGACCGGCATGCGGAAGACCAGGTCGGCGCCGAGCAGACGCAGGTGCCGTTCCTGGGGGTGCTGGTCGCGGATAGCGGTGCCGAGCATCAGCGCGTCGAGCGCGAACGTGCCGGAGTGGTTGGCCACGACCAGGCTACCGCCCTCGGCGGGCACGTTCTCGATGCCGAACACCTCGGTGCGGAACCAGTCGCGATAGAGCACCCGCAGCATCGGCTGGAACACCGCATCGGTCAGCTCACGATCGAAGCCGAAGTCGTCGACCTGGTAGCCGCCGGTGAGCCGGCGGCGCAGGAACGCGAGACCGCAGGCCACCCGCTTGTCCCAGACGTCGAAGGTGTCGGGCTCCGGCTCGGGGAGACTGCGGTGCCCGTTCCCGTTCATCGGCGGCACCTCCGGAATTGGGCGACGGCCGTTGACCCGCACCGGTTCGGCCGGCCGGGGCAGGGTGAAATCGGCGTTTCCCGGCAGCATGCCCCGGAATTCGTCCTGACTCAACGCCGGTCACCTCCGGCCACGGCGCCGGCCCGTACCCGGCGGATCCCGTCCAGGATGGCTCGCTCGGCCGCCTCGAGCCGGTCGGCGGTGATGGACGAGCCGTTGGCGTGGCCCTTGATGAAGTCGTCGAAGGCCGCGGCGGTGCTGCGCGGGGTGAACCTGAACTCGTCGACCAGACGCGTCGTGTCGACGACCCGGCCGTGCACGAAGAGATCGATCTGGTCGAAGCCGATCTGACCGACCCCGAAGTTGCGAGCCAGGCCGGCGAACGTGGAGAGCGTCCCCTCAGGCAGCGGGAACGAGATGCGCCCGGCCCGGCGGATGGCCTGGGACAGCGCGAGGATGCCGGCCCCGGCGACGTTGAACGTGCCCGAGTGTTCCTCGATCACCGAGCGGTGCAGGATCTCGAGGGCGTCGTCGACATGGACGAACTGGAGCCGGGCGTCGCGGCCGAGCACGGTCGGCACGACCGGCTGCGCGAAGTAGCGCGTGAGGGTCGTGTCGGCGGTCGAGCTGATGAACGGCGCGAAGCGCAGCACCGTGGCCGTCACCTCGGGACGACGGCGACGGAAGCCGCGCACGTAACCCTCGATGTCGAGGATGTCGCGCGCGAAGGAACCACGGGGCACGGCCCGCGGCTCGGTGTCCTCGGTGAAGACGCCCGGGTCGCGGAAGGACGCGCCGTAGGCCGCGGTGGACGAGCGCACGACGAGCTTGCGCAGGCGCGGTGCGGCCTGCGCGGCGGCGAGCAGTTGCATCGTGCCGATGACGTTCTGCTCTTTCATCGCGGCCCGACCGTGCTGCGCGTCGGGCGCGCTGGTCACCGCGAGGTGCACGAGGGCCTCGGCGCCCAGGTCAGCGATGGCGCCGGAGGCCGCGCGGGCGTCGGCCCGGATCAGCTCGACATCGGCCAGCAGCTCGCGCAGAGCCGTGGGCGGTTCGTGCGGATCCAGGCCGACGACACGGTCGACCCGGGGATCTGCTGCGAGACGAGCGGCCACCCGGGCGCCGAGGTATCGGCTGACTCCGGTGACCACCACGACACTGGGCGGGGAGGTCACGACGGGCGCACCTTCCGATGCGTGCGATTGCGTTGCGTGCGGCAAGTGCCCTTGGGGCCGGAGCAGCCGAGCTTCCCCGCGGCGGAAAACCGGAAGGAACCAGGATCAGCCCGGCCGTGGGTCACTTGCCCAGACGGCGACGCTGGACGCGGGTCTTGCGCAGCAGCTTGCGGTGCTTCTTCTTCGCCATACGCTTGCGGCGCTTCTTGACCACGGAGCCCATACGAAAAGCCTCTCGAAACCTGGTGGCTCGGAGCGGGCATGCCGACGGCACCACCCGATTCCGATCTGTCGACGGCTCCCGGCGCACAGGGCGCGCGGGGACCAACCGCACCAGCGTACCGGCCCGGCCGGGGCCGAACCAAAACGGCCCCGGCGCGGTTACGCGGTTTGGGAGAAAGCGCCGCGAAGGTACTCGTGAACCGCGTGCTCGGGCACCCGGAACGACCGCCCGACCCGGACGGCCGTGAGGTCACCCCCGTGCACCAGCCGGTAGACCGTCATCTTGGAAACCCTCATCAGGGCGGCCACCTCGGCCACGGTCAGGAACCGCACCTCAGAGAGCCGTTCCTCGGTCTGGGCTGGACCCGTCATCTACGTCGCACCGATCCTTTCGGAGGCACAGCCACGGCGACCTGGAGGCCTGCGACGCGGCGGAGAACGTGCGTGTCATCAGAACGGTATCGATACGGCTGTGACCAACGCGATACGTTCCGTGAAAATCGTCAGAAAAAGTCAAGGCTGACACGCCGGTTCTGGTGCGTTTTAGACCTAATTGTTACCCATGAGGCGCCTAGGACCCAGAAGAGCGCGCCGGAGACCGCCCGCAGTGCCCGGACGGTCCGCGAGCCGGCGCAGAACATAGCCGTACCAATCGGTCCCGTACGGCAGATAGACGCGCACGACGTTGCCGCCGGCCGCCAGCCGGGCCTGCTCCTCGACGCGCACGCCGTACAGGAGTTGGAACTCGTACTCCTCGACGGCCCGGTCGAACCAGCGCGCCCGGTCCTCGGCGATGGCGATCAGCCGCGGATCGTGGGTGGCGACCATCGGATAGCCGGCCCCCGACATCAGCACGTTGAGGCAGCGCACGAACGACTTGTCGATGTCGGGCGGCGACTGGAACGCCACCGACTCGGGCTCCGCGTATGCCCCCTTGCAGAGCCGCACCCGCGAGCCGGCCGCGGCCAGCTCGCGGCAATCACTCTCGGTGCGACGCAGGTAAGCCTGAAGCACCGCACCCGTGCCGGGGTGATCCTTGCGTAGCGCGAACAGGATCTCGAGCGTGGAGTCGGTGAGGGTGTGGTCCTCGGCGTCCAGGGTCACCGTCGTGCCGGCCTCGGCCGCAGCCACGCAGATCGCCTGGGCGTGCTCGTGGGCCATCTTCTCGTCGAGCCGCTGACCCAGCGCCGAGAGCTTGACACTGACCTCGGCCGCCGGGGTCAGGCCCGCCCCCTTGAGC
>DASRYP010000778.1:0-2942 GCA_035687165.1 Actinoplanes sp.
CCAGCGTGCCTTTCTCTGCGCTCGCGGCCCTGATCGGCGCGATTCTTGTCACGGTCCTGCGGGAGGTGGTGCTCGCCGATCAGCTCACGATGGGCGTATCCGCCCTGCTCATCACGGGGGTCAGGCGCGTCGCCCCGGATCGCCGGTGGTCGGCTCCGGTGGCTGCGCCGTAAGCCGCGCCTCGCCGCCGCCGCGGCTATGCTGAATGCCGCCTCCGGTCCGTTGCCGGGGGTGTTTTTCTTGAGGGAAGGGATCGTCGCAGCTTGAGCCCGCCACTGCCGGATCTGGAGACCTTCCCGCCACTTCGCGACTGGCAGCGCAAGGCCCTCGTGGGCTACCTGCGTCGCCGCGGCGACGACTACATGGCGGTGGCGACTCCCGGCGCGGGCAAGACCACCTTCGCGCTGCGGATCGCCGCCGAACTGCTCGCCGACGGCACCATCGAGGCGGTCACCGTGGTCTGCCCCACCGAGCACCTCAAGGTGCAGTGGGCGTCCGCCGCGGCCCAGGTCGGCATCCAGCTCGACCACGCCTTCCGCAACTCCGACATCCACTCGTCGCGCGATTTCCACGGCGCCGTGCTCACCTATGCCCAGGTCGGCATGGCACCCGCGGTGCACCGGCGGCGCACGATGACCCGCCCGACACTGGTCATCCTCGACGAGATCCACCACGCGGGCGACTCGCGGAGCTGGGGTGACGGCGTCAAGGCGGCTTTCGAGCCCGCCGAGCGCCGCCTGATGCTCACCGGCACGCCGTTCCGATCGGACGAGAACCCGATCCCCTTCGTCTCCTACGAACGGGGCGACGACGGGCTGCAGCGTTCCCGCGCCGACTCCGTCTACGGCTATTCGGACGCGCTGCGCGACGGGGTCGTGCGGCCGGTGCTCTTCATGGCTTACTCGGGCGAGACCCGCTGGCGCACGAACGCCGGGGACGAACTCGCCGCCCGGCTCGGCGAGCCGATGACCAAGGACCTGGTCGCCCAGGCCTGGCGGACGGCGCTCGACCACCGCGGCGACTGGATGCCGCAGGTGCTGCGGGCCGCCGACTCCCGGCTCTCGAAGCTGCGTGAGCACGGCATGAGCGACGCGGGCGGGCTCATCATCGCCAGTGACCAGCAGACCGCCCGTGCTTACGCGAAGCTCATCGGGGAGATCTCGGGGCAGCCCGCCACGGTGGTGCTCTCGGACGACGAGGGCGCCTCGAAGCGGATCGCCACCTTCGCCACCTCGCAGGACCGCTGGCTGGTAGCCGTCCGGATGGTCTCGGAGGGCGTCGACATCCCGCGGCTGGCGGTCGGGGTCTATGCCACCAGCGCCTCGACCCCTCTGTATTTCGCTCAGGCGATCGGCCGTTTCGTGCGGGCGCGGCGCCAGGGCGAGACCGCGACCGTGTTTCTGCCCAGCGTGCCGCACCTGCTCGGGCTGGCCAGCGAGATGGAGGCGCAGCGCGACCACGTGTTGGGCCTGCCGAAACAGAAGGACGGCCTGGACGACGACCTGCTCGAGCGCGCGCAGCGGGAGGAGAGCGCGGAGGGCGAGCTCGAGAAGCAATTCGAGGCGCTCTCGGCGACCGCCGAGCTCGATCAGGTGATCTTCGACGGCACCTCCTTCGGCATGGGGGCGCTGACCGGCACACCCGAGGAGGAGGAATATCTCGGGCTGCCCGGGTTACTCACGGCCGATCAGGTGTCGGTGCTGCTGAACAAGCGGCAGGCCGACCAGATGGCGGCCCAGAAACGCCGCAAGGCCGCCGAGCCGGTGCCCGCGCAGCGTGCGGCCGCGCCAGCGCCGCTGACGGCCGGGGAGCGGCGCAACAGCCTGCGCCGGCAGCTCAACACTTTGGTGGCGGCGCATCACCACCGCACGAACCTGCCGCACGGCAAGATCCACGCTGAGCTGCGGCGGCTCTGCGGCGGGCCGCCCAGCGCGCAGGCGACGATCGAACAGCTGGAGGAGCGGATCGCGACGATCCAGACCCTGTGACTCCCTCGTCGTTCAGGTCGTCTCGAGCCGACGCCGACGCCGACGCCGACGCCGACGCCGACGCCGACGCCGACGCCGACGCCGACGCCGACGCCGAGCCGACGCCGTCGCGGCGGGCGAGGACTGATGGCACCTCCAGCAGGACCGGGGCGGGGTCCAGAGGCAGGCGGCACAGCGCGCGTGCCCTCCACACCATCGTGGAGCTCCTGTGTGACGCCGACCCTTGGCCCTGACCCAGGCCCCTGACCCCCGAGCCCCAGAAGCGCTCTGAGGCCTGGCGGCGGTATGCGGCATGTGTGGGGGTGGGGGTGCGCGGGTATGGGAAAGGGGCGCCCCGCACCGCGGGCGCCCCTTGTCCAAGTCTGCTCGGGGGGTCGGGGGATTAGTTGGAGTTAGACATCATGTCCGCGCCACGCCAGGTGAACTCCGGGTCCGCCGCGTACTGCACTGCGATCTTCACCAGGTCCTCGGCGTACCGGTTGGCGTGGTGTCCGCAGAACACCAGCTCACTGCCACCAGCCAGGGTCAAACGGAGCTTTCCGGCTGCATTGCAGCGGTCGCACCGCTCATCGGCTGCGGTGCCGGCCAAACTACCCGCCGGCGGCGTGAGAGTCGGGGTCATCGCCTTCCTCCTCTGTTCGAACCGATGAACATGTTCCTCGGCTACTGCTCACCATCGTGCAACACTCTGCACCGTTGCGGCCTTCCCACTGTGCCCTCGGGGGACCGAGGTCACACGTGCTGGGCTCTAAGTGTGCCGTGATCCAAGGGTGCCACGTCAACGATCACTTCTGCACAACGGTCTGATCACCACCCGGTGATGTACGGGTGGTGACCAATCGGACACGTTTTGTTGACTAAACGCCCTAGTCCAGGTAGTCCCGCAGGACCTGGGAGCGGGACGGGTGTCGCAATTTCGACATCGTCTTGGACTCGATCTGACGAATTCGCTCG
>DASRYP010000779.1:0-6129 GCA_035687165.1 Actinoplanes sp.
GGATCATGTAGAGCAGGCCGGTGTCGGGATCGTCGAGCTTGACCGCGTCGGTGAGGAAGTAGAGCAGGTAGAGCGTGCCGAGCGCGTTGCCGAGCTGGACCAGGAAGCGGGTGCCCCAGGCCCAGAGGTAGTCGGGATGGCCCCGAAGGTCGATCTTCCATCGGACGCGCACTTGGTGGCCGCCGGGCGGCGGGTCGTCCTGGGTGAGCAGGGCGAACGGCAGGGTGAGGATGACCAGGCCGAGGCCCAGGGCAAGGTAGCCCGGCGCGATGTCGGTGAAGACGGCCGTGACGAGGATGGCGCCGATCACCAGGCCGAGCGCCTGCGGCATGCCGATCCAGCCCGAGACCAGGCCGCGCTGCGCGACCGGGACGCGGTCGGGCACCGCCGCGGTCAGCGAGGCGAGCATGATGTTGATGCCGACGGTGACGAAACACCAGGCCAGCGTCACGGTGAGCAGGTTGGGCGCCGCGGCCAGCACGGCGATCGAGAGCACCGAGATGATGCAGCCGCCGAGCGTCCAGATGTGCCGGCGACCGTACGGGCGGCCGAAAAGTTTCAGCCGGGTGCGGTCGGAGAGGGCACCGGCGAGCGGGTTGACGATGATGGCGACGATCGCGCCGATGCCGGTGACCAGACCGAGCCAGAGCTCTTTGTTCTGCGGGGCGATCTCGGCGACCTGCTCGGGCAACAGCACCTGGATGGGCGTGAAGTAAGCCATCCAGAGGCCGAGGTTCGCCGCGAAGAGCAAACCGATCCACGAGCGGCGGACCGGGTCCACCGGGGTCGCGATGACCGGAACTCCGTGAGCGACGGCCATCCGGCCTCCTCGAAAGGTGAAATTTCCTCGGAGATTAGAGGATCGCCGATCCCTTCGGGAAGGCCCCAGCGCCACCCACTTCGGCAGCTTACGGAAAGTTGTCCTGACGGGTCCAGACTCCGGACCGCATTCGATCGAACACTTTCGGTCCCTTCCCTCCGATGTGGGCTTGACAGAGTCCTTTCGGTCGTCGTAATTTACCTATCAGTTAATTAACCAATCGGCATAACAAGTGGCTGGGGAGCAGTTCTCATGGGCAAGATCGTGGCGGTGGAGTATGTGACCCTCGACGGCGTCTTCGACGAGCCGGCCTGGAGCGGCCCCTACTTCAACGAGGAGCTGAGCAGCTGGCAGGACGCGAACCTGCGGGCGGCCGATGCTTTGCTGCTCGGGCGCAAGACGTATGAGGGCTTCAAAGCGGCCTGGCCCCGGATGGAAGCCGAGACGGGTCACTTCGGCATCAAGATGAACTCGATGCCCAAGCACGTCGCCACCACCTCGCTCACCGAGCCGGAGTGGAACGCGACCTTCCTCCAGGGTGAGGTCGCCGACGCCGTGCGCGAGCTCAAGACCGGCCCGTGGAGCCTGCTCATCAACGGCAGCGCCGACCTGGTCAACTATCTGACCCGGCACAACCTGATCGACGAGTACCGGGTCATGGTCTTCCCGGTCGTGCAGGGTGAGGGGCGCAAGCTCTGGGACGAAGGCACGAAGATCGCCCTGGCGCTCACCGACAGCTGGCAGACCAAGACGGGTGTCGACGTGGTCACCTACGTGCCAGCCTGAGATCATGATTCGTCGTCGAGTTCAGGGATGGTCGGCCGGGTGGCTAGTGATCCGCTGAGCGTCGTGTTCGCGGCGCTCGCCGATCCCACGCGCCGCGCCATCCTCGCCCGGCTCGCCGAGGGGCCGGCCACGGTCAACGAGATCGCCGAGCCGTTCACGGTGACGCTCCCCGCGATCTCCAAGCACCTCAAGGTGCTGGAGCGGGCCGGCCTGATCTCGCGGGGGCGCGAGGCCCAGTGGCGGCCGTGCACGCTCGAGGCCGAGCCGCTGCGCGTCGCCGCCGAGTGGATGAGTCGCTACTGGGTCTTCTGGGAGCACCGTTTCGACCGCCTCGACGCTCACCTCCGGGCCCTGACGGAAGCGCCGGACCCACCCCGTGGGGAGGATCCGGCGCTCTAATGCCTGCCGCGTTTCAGCTGTCGCCGCCGGTCTCGCCGACCGGTGCCGCGTTCACGTCGTCGATGGCGTACTTCTTGGCCGCCTCGGCCGGCACGTGCGCCGGAACCTTGCCGCGCAGCGCGAGCTGGCGCAGCGTGGCCACCACGACCGACTCGGCGTCCACGTGGAAGTGGCGCCGCAGCGCGTGCCGGGTGTCGCTCATGCCGAAGCCGTCGGTGCCCAGCGACGTGTAGTCGTTCGGCACCCAGCGCGAGATCAGGTCGGGCACGGCCCGCATGAAGTCGCTCACCGCCACGACCGGGCCCTCGGTGCCCTCCAGCTTCGCCGTGATGTACGGCTTGCGGGGCTGGTCACCGGGGTTGAGGAGGTTGTGCTCCTCGCTCTCGACCGCGTCGCGGCGCAGCTCGGTCCAGGAGGTGACCGACCACACGTCGGCGCCGACCCCCCAGTCCTGGGCCAGCAGCGTCTGCGCCTTGAGCGCCCACGGCAGGCCGGTGCCGGAAGCGAGCAGCTGCGCCTTCGGCCCGGTGGTCTCGGCCGCCGGAGCGTACCGGTAGATGCCCTTGAGCAGGCCCTCCCGGTCGATGTCGGCCGGCTCGGCGGGCTGCACGGCCGGCTCGTTGTAGAGGGTGAGGTAGTAGAAGATGTTCTCCTGCTCCTCGCCGTACATCCGGTGCAGGCCGTCCTCGACGATGTGCGCGATCTCGAACGCGAACGCCGGGTCGTAGGCCACGACGGCCGGGTTCGTCGCCGCGATGAGCAGCGAGTGACCGTCCTCGTGCTGCAGGCCCTCACCGTTGAGCGTGGTGCGCCCGGCGGTGGCGCCGAGCAGGAAGCCGCGGGTCATCTGGTCGGCCGCCGCCCAGAGCTCGTCGGCCGTGCGCTGGAACCCGAACATCGAGTAGAAGATGTAGAGCGGGATCATCGGCTCGTCGTGCGTGGCGTACGACGTGCCGGCGGCGATGAAGCTCGCGGTCGACCCGGCCTCGTTGATCCCCTCGTGCAGGATCTGGCCGTTGGTCGCCTCCTTGTAGGAGAGGAAGAGCTCCCGGTCGACCGAGGTGTAGGTCTGGCCGAACGGCGAGTAGATCTTCTTCGTCGGGAAGAGCGAGTCCATGCCGAAGGTGCGGGCCTCGTCGGGGATGATCGGGACCCATCGGGCGCCGAAGTCCTTGTCCTTCATGAGGTCCTTGAGCAAGCGGACGAAGGCCATCGTGGTGGCGATCTTCTGCTTGCCGCTGCCCCGCTTGACGTACCCGAACTCCTTCGAGTCGGGGATCTGCAGGACCTTCGACTTCGTCCGCCGGGACGGGATGCCGCCGCCCAGCTCGCGCCGGCGATCCAGCATGTACTGGATCTCGTCGGACTTCTCGCCCGGGTGGAAGTACGGCGGGAGGTACGGGTTGTCCTCGAGCTGCTTGTCGCTGATGTCCAGGTAGAGCCGGTCGCGGAAGCCCTTGAGGTCGTCCAGCGTCAGCTTCTTCATCTGGTGCGTCGCGTTGCGCGCCTCGAAGTGCGAGCCCAGCGTCCAGCCCTTGATGGTGTGGGCCAGGATCACGGTCGGCTGGCCGGTGTGCTCGGTGGCCGCCTTGTACGCCGCGTACAGCTTCTTGTAGTCGTGGCCGCCGCGCTTGAGGTTCCAGATCTGGTCGTCGGTCATGCCCTCGACCAGCTTGCGGGTGCGCGGGTCACGACCGAAGAAGTTCTCCCGGACGTACGCCCCGGACTCGCCCTTGTAGGTCTGGAAGTCCCCGTCGGGCGTGACGTTCATCAGGTTGACCAGCGCGCCGTCGGAGTCCTTGGCGAGCAGCTCGTCCCACTCGCGGCCCCAGATGACCTTGATGACGTTCCAGCCGGCGCCGCGGAAGAACGACTCCAGCTCCTGGATGACCTTGCCGTTACCCCGTACCGGGCCGTCGAGCCGCTGCAGGTTGCAGTTGATGACGAAGGTGAGGTTGTCGAGCTCCTCGCGAGCGGCCACGCCGATCGCGCCGAGCGACTCGACCTCATCCATCTCGCCGTCGCCCAGGAACGCCCAGACCCGCTGCTGGCTGGTGTCCTTGATGCCGCGGTTGTGCAGGTAGCGGTTGTACCGCGCCTGGTAGATCGCGTTCAGCGGGCCGAGGCCCATGCTGACCGTCGGGAACTCCCAGAAGTTCGGCATCAGCCGCGGGTGCGGGTAGGACGGCAGGCCGCCACCGGGGTGCGACAGCTCCTGCCGGAAGCCGTCGAGCTGATCGGTACTGAGCCGGCCCTCGAGGAAGGCCCGTGCGTACATGCCGGGGGAGGCGTGTCCCTGGTAGAAGATGTGGTCGCCGCCGCCGGGGTGGTCCTTGCCCCGGAAAAAGTGGTTCATGCCCACCTCGTAGAGGCTGGCGCTCGACGCGTACGTCGAGATGTGGCCGCCCACGCCGATGTTGGGCCGCTGCGCTCGGTGCACCAGCATGGCCGCGTTCCACCGGATGTAGGCCCGGATGCGGCGCTCCACGAACTCGTCGCCCGGGAACCAGGGTTCCTGCTCCGGCGGGATCGTGTTGATGAAGTCCGTGGAGGTCAGGGGCGGGACGCCGACCTGTCGCTCCCGAGCCCGCTCGAGCAGGCGCAACATAACGTAACGGGCTCTCTTGGCGCCTCGTTCGTCGATGACTCCGTCGAGCGACTCGACCCACTCATTAGTTTCTTCGGGGTCGATGTCCGGAAGCTGGCTCGGCAGGCCGTCGCTGATCACCGGGCGCTTGCGCTCCGTGGCCACAGGCATTCCTCTTGGTCGGGTGTCGGAACCGAACGGCCCATTGTGTGAGTCGCGCGGGTGTAACTCCATCCTGCCCCTTTGTCGTGTCCGCCGTCACGCCTACTGCGCGCGCGGCGACGCGGGACACACTGGTTACCAGTGAGTAACAATCTGGTGACTCATCCGGGCAGGAAGCTGAACCGTACCTGGCGCTCCGAGTTGTCTCCGTTGGTGTCCACCAGACAGATCGACTGCCAGGTGCCCAGGGCTATCCGGCCGCCGATCACGGGCAACGACGCGTACGGCGGAATCCAGGCCGGCACCACGTGGTCGCGGCCGTGGCCCTTCGAGCCGTGTCGATGTCGCCAGCGGTCCTCGGCCGGCAGGAGCTGATCGATCGCCGTCAGCAGGTCGTCGTCGGACCCGGCCCCGGTCTCGATAATCGCCAGGCCGGCGGTGGCGTGCGGCACGAAGACGTGCAGCAGCCCGTCCCCTTCGGACTCGACGAACTGCTCGGCCTCGCGGGTGATGTCCCGCACCACGGGACGCGACCCGGTCCGAACCGTGATCACCTCGGTACGCATGATGCGAGTCTGCCAGCTCAGTTCCCAGCCCTTCGCAGGTCCCACCGCCTGCGGCCGGTGATCGTCGGTTTTCCGGCATGGCGGGGCTCGCGCAGGTGGGCAATGCTGGTCGAGTGACCACCCCGCAGAACCTCGACGAGCGCTTCCGCGACGCGGTGTCGGCCTTGCCGCCCGTCGGCGCTCGTCGTGCGCCCGGCGACCCCGTCCGCGACGGCTCCACCTTGACCGGCACCCGTGCGCTCGAGTTGTTCGACGCCCAGCTCGCCAGCCGTCACCTCGACCTCGCCGCGCGCTGGCTGCGCAGCTTCAACGAGGGTTTCTACACCATCGGCTCGTCCGGCCACGAGGGCAACGCGGCCGTCGCCGCCGCGCTGCTACCCACCGACCCCGCCCTGCTCCACTACCGGTCGGCCGCCTTCTTCTGCGCCCGCGCCAAGAGCCTGCCCGACGCGGCCCGGGACGTGCTGCGGGGCGTCGTCGCCTCGGCCCGCGAGCCGATCGCCGGCGGCCGGCACAAGGTCTTCGGCAGCGCCGACCTGAACATCATCCCGACCACCTCCACCGTCGCGTCGCACCTGCCCCGGGCGGTCGGCCTGGCCTTCTCCCTCTCCCGGCCGCGCACCGACAGCCGGTGGGTGCGCGACGCGATCGCGGTGGCGTCCTTCGGGGACGCGTCGGCCAACCACGCCACGGCCACCGCCGCGCTCAACTCCGCGGGCTGGTTCGAGCACTCCGGCGTACGACTGCCTCTGCTGTTGATCTGCGAGGACAACGGGCTGGGCATCAGCGTGCCCACGCCCGACGGGTGG
>DASRYP010000780.1:0-6589 GCA_035687165.1 Actinoplanes sp.
AGGCGTACGCCTTGTCCTTGTGCACGATCGCACTGAACGCGTCGACCGGCTCGTGGTGCAGCAGGATGTCGACCTTGACCAGGTCGGCCGCCTGCTCGCCGGAGGGCTCGTAGTCGAGCGAGGCGTAGCCCTTGGTCTTGCTCTTGAGCTGGTCGAAGAAGTCGAAGATGATCTCGGCGAGGGGCAGCATGTAGCGGAGTTCGACCCGCTCGGCCGAGAGGTATTCCATGCCGAGGAGGTTGCCGCGGCGGCTCTGGCACAGCTCCATGACGGCGCCGACGTATTCGTTCGGCACCAGCACCGTCGCGCGCACGACCGGCTCGAAGATCTCGGAGATCTTGCCGTTCGGGAACTCGCTCGGGTTGGTGACGACCCTCTCGTCCGCGTCCTCCGTGACGACCCGATAGACCACGTTGGGTGCGGTCGAGATCAGGTCGAGGTTGAACTCGCGCTCCAGCCGCTCACCGATGATCTCCAGGTGCAGCAGGCCGAGGTAGCCGACGCGGAAGCCGAAGCCGAGCGCCGCGGACGTCTCGGGCTCGTAGGTCAGGGCGGCGTCGTTGAGCTTGAGCTTGTCGAGCGCGTCGCGCAGCGCCGGATAGTCGGAGCCGTCAATCGGGTAGAGGCCCGAATAGACCATCGGCTTCGGGTCCTTGTAACCGCCGAGAGCCTCCTTGGCCGGGCGGTTGTTCCCGGTCACGGTGTCGCCGACCCGGGACTGGCGGACGTCCTTCACGCCCGTGATCAGGTAGCCGACCTCGCCGACGCCGAGCGCGCCGGCCTTCTCCATCTCGGGTGAGACCACGCCCAGCTCGAGCAACTCGTGCACGGCGCCGGTGGACATCATCTTGATGCGGTCGCGCGCCTCGATGCGGCCGTCGATCACCCTGACATAGGTCACCACGCCGCGATAGACGTCGTAGACCGAGTCGAAGATCATCGCCCGGGCCGGACCGCTGGCGTCGCCGACCGGGGCCGGGAACTGCCGGACGATCTCGTCGAGCAGGTGTTGGACGCCGACCCCGGTCTTACCGGAGACTCGCAGCACGTCGTCGGTGTCACAGCCGATCAGCTTGGCGAGCTCCTCGGCGTACTTCTCGGGCTGCGCGGCCGGCAGGTCGATCTTGTTGAGCACCGGGATGACGTGCAGGTCGTTCTCCATCGCCAGGTACAGGTTGGCGAGGGTCTGCGCCTCGATGCCCTGCGCGGCGTCGACCAGCAGGACGGCACCCTCACAGGCGGCGAGCGAGCGGGAGACTTCGTACGTGAAGTCGACGTGCCCCGGAGTGTCGATCATGTTGAGGACCGCGGTCTGGCCCTGCTGGCCGCCGTCGCGCACCGTCCAGGGCATGCGGACGGCCTGCGACTTGATGGTGATGCCGCGTTCGCGTTCGATGTCCATCCGGTCGAGGTACTGAGCACGCATCTGACGCGGGTCGACCACCCCGGTAATCTGCAGCATGCGGTCAGCCAGCGTCGACTTGCCGTGGTCGATGTGGGCGATGATGCAGAAGTTGCGGATACGGCCGGGATCGGTCGCACCGATCACGTTCACGCCGGGGTCGAGCGGTCCAGGCACGATCTTCCGTTCTTCTCAATCAGCTGTGCGCCGACGAGCCGTCGGCCGGTTCTATCGTCCCACGTCCGCGTGGGAGCCCCACTCACGGCCGCTCAAGCCCGCGCTCGGCCGTGTGCGAGGCTCGGCCCACGCCCACCCTCAGACTCGCTCCATCGGCGCGTGCGGAAGCGGTGGCAGTTCCGCGGTGATGGCGTCGCCCGACCGGACGGCACCACCGCGCAGCACGACCGTCATCACTCCGGCCTTGCGCACGACATTGCCGTCCTCGTCGTGGCCGATCACTTCCCGCAGGAGCCCCGGCCGGAATCCGTTGATCTGCGCACACGGGTTCCGGAGCCCGGCCACCACCAGCGCCGGCCGCGGGTCAGTCCCCCGCTCCCGCTCGACGGCCGCCTCGCGGGCGGCGGCGGCCCGCACCGCGGCCGCGGCCCGGGCGGTCGGCTCGTCCAACGTCGCCGCCTCCGCGGCCGCCAGAACTCCCGCCAGCACACCGTCAACACTCGCCGCTCCTGCGGCGCTTGCCGTCCCTGCCAGGGTTGCCGCCTCTGCCAGGGCTTTCCCCTCCGCCCTTGCCGGGGCCTCCGCTCTTGCCGGGGCCGGCGTCGCGGCCGGGGCCGGGGCCGGGGTGCCGCCGCTTGTCGGCGGACCGAACCGCAGGATCGTCCCCACCGGCAGGGCGAGCAGGTCGATCCCGCTGGTCGTCAGATTCTCGCCCAGATCGCCCGGCTGGACCTCGTAGCCTTTCCGCGCCACCTCCGCGAACAACTCCTGGTGTATCAGGTGCACCTGCCGCAGGTTCGGCTGGGTCGGATCGGCCCGCACTCGCGACTGGTGCCGGACGTGGACCCCCGCATGCGAGTCCCCCTCGACGCCGATCCCGGCCACCAGCACGATCTCGTCGCGCGTCGGCTTGGTGAACGAGTAGACGCCGTTACGGCTGACTGAGGCCACTGCCCCACGCTGGATCTCCATGCCCGAAGTCTCGCGGAACCGGACCCTCATGTTCGACCACGTTCTCACCTACCGGCCAGGCCGCCTCGCGGTCTCGGTCGACCCGGCTCGAGGCGACCGAGTGGATCACTCCGGTTCGGCGAGGAACAGCTCGGACAGCTTGGGCAAGCGGCGCTGCATCTCCTCCTCGTTGTCGAAATCCCACAGCTCGGCCGCCGCGGGACGGGTCACCGGACGGTCACCCGCCGGCAGGTCCGCACCGGTGGCCTGCGCATAAGCCTCCGCCGCGATGGACAGGACCTCTTCGGCCTCGAACACCGCGCCGCTCTCGGCGGCCGAGCGCACCACCGCCACGTCGGCCAGCGAATCGGGCGATTTGACCGACCGGGCCACCGCGTCTCGGCCGTGCCCGATCAGCCAGCCTCGGAAGCCGTCGAAACCGTCCTCGGAGCAGCCGCCGTTGATCAGATAGGCCGCCGCCCACAGGTCCTGCGTGCCGGAGGCGACCATGACCTTGTCGAGATGCCGACCCCAGGCCACGATCTCTTCCGGATCGCGGGCGGCCAGGTCGGCCACGGCGCGTTTCGCCACGTCGGCGGGGGAGGCGGGCCGATCGGCGGTCGCCCGGTCGATGACCGCCCAGAAATCGTCGGTTCTCATGGCGTGAATCCTGCCAGGGGGGTACGACAAAACCCGGCAGGGCAGGATGGAGCGGTGCGAATGATTTCGCTCCCCGACGTGCCCTACGGCTCCACAGCCGTCCGCCCCGACTGGTCCGACCTGCCGGAAGGCCTGCGGCAAGCCATCTCGTCGCGCCTCGGCGCACCGATCGTCTCCGCGCGCACTGCCGGCGGCGGCTTCACCAGGGCTTTTGCCGCGATCGTGACCACGTCGGCCGGCCTGACCGGGTTCGTCAAGGCCGCACCCCGACAAGATCCCACCGCCGACTGGTACGCCCGTGAGGCGTCGATCACGGCACGGCTGCCCCCGCTGGTGGCCGCTCCGCGCCCGCTCTGGACGATGGTCGATTCGGGCTATTTCGCGCTGTGCCTCGAGCTCGTGGACGGCCACGTGCCGGCCCTGCCGTGGTCGCCGCCCGAGTTGGACGCAGCCCTGTCGGCCTGGTCGACTGCGGCGGCGGCCCTCGCCACGCCACGCCACGAACTTCTCGACGTCGGTGTGCCGGCCCTGCCCGACATCCTGCGCACCGAGATGTCCTGGTGGTCCGAGATCGCCGCGGGCCGCGAGCCGATGCCCCGCACGGCGCACGGCACGGTGGCGCCGACCCGGCTGGCGCATCTGGCCCGGCTCGAGCAGGCAGTGCCCGATCTGGTGGCCGGCGGCGCCCTGATGCACGGCGACCTGCGGGTCGACAACGTTCTCATCGACAGCAGCGGCCGGGCCCACCTGTGCGACTGGACCTGGCCGTGCCTGGGCGCCCCCTGGTTCGACACGGTGACGCTGCTGGTCACCGCGTTCGCCTCCGGACTCGACGCGGACGCGTACCTCTCGGGTTGGGGCGCCCCGGCCGAAGGCGTCGACGGCGCACTGGCCGCGCTGGCCGGATATTGGCTGGTGCGAGCGGACGGCGGCCCGAGCAGCGCGTCCCCGCACAGCCGCCAGCACCAGCGCTTCAGCGGGGAGCAGGCACTGGCTTGGCTGGCCCATCGCCGAGGCTGGTAGCAGGGCGCTGACCGCACCCTTTTTGGCGGCTCGCCCCGGTGCTGGTAATCTGATTCATCGCGTGTGGTGACGCGCTCCTGTCTGCTGTTCCGACCGGCATTTGCATCAACCGGCATCTGTTGTTGGATCGGCGTCAGTTGCGCACATCGTGCTGAGACCATTTCCGAACACCTAGTCAGGACAAGGCTGTCGCGTGGCGAACATCAAGTCCCAGATCAAGCGCAACCGGCAGAACGAGAAGGCCCGGCTGCGCAACAAGTCGGTCAAGTCGTCGCTGAAGACCGTGATCCGCAAGCTCAATGAGGCGAGCGAGGCCGGCGACACGCAGACCGCGACGACGCTGCTGCGTGACGCCTCCCGTCAGCTGGACAAGGCTGTCAGCAAGGGCGTCATCCACAAGAACCAGGCGGCGAACCGCAAGTCGGCGATCGCCAAGCGCATCACCGCACTCTCCGCCTGATCTCTCGTTCTTCGCTGGTCCCGCCTCGCGTGACGGCCGGTATCGCCGTCGCTCCCGCCCAGCGTGGAGCGGGGCGTTCATCGACCAGAAATCCGGGCACCGCCGGACTTTGAGTCCGCAGCGGTGCCCGGATTATTTTGCGTGCCTCGTGCGTGCGCCGCCCACAAACGACCCCACGGCTGACGCGTAGGCTGCCCTCAACTGTCGACCCTCACCTGTCGACGCGGGCTCGCCGCCAGGTCCTCGACAACTACCCTCAGCCCCGCAAACCCTTCGGCCGCCTGGTCCTGACCTCAGCAGGTTGACCTATTCGTAGCGGCGCGACGCGGACTGGCGGATCCACTGTTGCTGCGCCTCGGCGGCCTCGACCCACGGTCGCTTGATCACGCCCCCAGGCCCGCGGTCGATCACACCGGGCAGGCGAGTGGTCGTGTCCTCGCCCAGGCTGGCCGACGACACACTGTCAGATCCGCCGCCGGTGGCTTCGCCCACCCGTCCCGCCGGCCGAGGCGGCGACGCGTGCTCGGGGAACGACACGCCGGGAAGCGAGGCGGCCGAACGAGCTGCCGCGCCGAGGCCATAGCTCGGCGCCGGACCCACGGGGGCCGGCGGTTTCAGGGAGCCGGCGATCGCGTCGTTGAGCTTGACCATGATGGCGACCGTGGCCGGCAGCACGAGCACGCCCCACCAGCTCACCAGTTCGGCCAGGGCGAGGAGGATGCCGAGCGCGACCGCGCCCTCGAGGAAGACGAAGCAGAGGAACCCACTGGGCGTCAGGAACTTGAGGCGCAGCATGCGGGCGTAAAGCGGGCGGTGCACGGCGAGTTCCCCCAACGCGTCGGGGTGGCTCATCGGACAGCACCCGAACGACGGGCCGCGGCCACGGCGAAGACGGCCCACTCCAGGGCGTAGGCACGGTCTTCCGCGCCGCCCTTGACCGCCGCGTTGCACACAGCGGCCGCGCGCATGGCGTCGACCAGCCCCTCCGGGGTCCAGCCGCGGCTGCGCTCCTGGGCGCGCTGGATCTTCCAGGCGGGCATGCCGAGCGAGCTGGCCATCTGGTACGGATTTCCGCGCCCCGCCGAAGCCACCTTGGCCACCGTGCGCACGCCGTCGGCGATGGCATCGGCGATCGGCACCGGGTCGACGCCGACGTGTAGCGCCCACCGCAGCGCCTCGATCGCTCCCGGCACGTCGCCGATCATCACCGCGTCGGCCACCGTGAAGCCGCTGACCTCGGCCCGCCCCCGGTAGTAGCGGGCGACGACCGCCTCGGTGATCTTGCCGTCGGTGTCGGCGAGCAACTGCGAGCAGGCTGCCGCGATCTCTCGCAGGTCGTTGCCGACGGAAGCCAGCAGCGCGGCCGCGGACGCCTCGTCGCACTTGCCCCCGTTACGCCGGAACTCGTCCCGCACGAACGCCGTCCGCTCGCGGTCGCCCTTGAGCTTCGCGGCGGGCACGACAGTGGCACCGGCCGCGCGCAGCCCGTCGGCCAGGGCCTTACCTTTGGCCCCACCGAGGTGGGTGACGATCAGCGTGACCTCGGGGTCGGGGTTCTTCGCGTAGGCCAGCAGGGCGGCGATGAGGTCTTTGCGGGCGTCCTGCCCGCTGCGAATCACGAGAACACGCCGACCGCCGAAGAGTGACGGGCTCAGCATCTCGGCGACCTCACCGCCGGCGAGCGCACCCGCCTCGTACTCCCGGATGTCGGCGCCGGGTTCCTCGGCCCGCGCCGCCTCGACTGCGGCGGTGACCGCACGGGCGGCGAGCAACTCCTCGTCACCTTGGACGAGCAGCAACGGGTCGGCGGGTGCGGTGTTCACGCTCAATATCGTTGCACGAGGGGCTGACATTGCCGCGGACCTCACTCCTTAGCGCAGACCAGTGGATCAGGGAATGCGAAAGCAGACATATCG
>DASRYP010000781.1:0-7008 GCA_035687165.1 Actinoplanes sp.
CCGCCATGTGGCAGGTCGAGCTCGACGACAACGGATAGACCGATGCTCTTCGCCACGCCGATCGCGGGCACCCCAGCGCGGAGTACGTGGTCTCCTGCTCCGAACGAGCACTCTGCGGGCGCTCCGGCGCCGGGCGGGTGAGATTCCCCCACCCGCCCGGCGCCGTGCATCAGCGAACCGGGAAGGCTCGGATCACTGTCTGCGTGGGATCTCGTTGTGGTACGTCTGCACCAGGTCGTAGACGTAGTCGCTGGACGCGGCGGCCGCCCCGGTCAGCGCCCACCGGCCGACGCTGACCGGGGCGACGCAGACCGCGCGGGCGCCGATCGACGCGCCGTCGCCGATGGTCACGCCGACCGCAGTCCAGTCGTCGCCCGACTTCCGGCGGCCCTCCGGGGTGACCGCACGCGGATACTCGTCGTTCGGGGTAGCGGCAAGAGTGGACGACAAGAGTGAACGTATAGACAGCAGCGCCTCCGGTGACATCGGACCATCGACGCTTCGGTCCACTCTGCCCGATGGTCGGCGCGCGGGTCGACCGAGCGTCGGATCACGATGGCCGAAGGTACCGGGCTCCCTCCCGGTGCCGCCGGAATTCCGTCACTCCTCTGGCGGCGAGCCCGACCGCATCGATGGCTTCCGGTCGAACGCACCGTCCATCATGCACTGCCCGACGTATGCCGTTTGCCAGCAGCCGTGGCTTCCAGACCGAAACGGATGTCCGTGACACCTCCACCACCCGCGCTCGCATCACCCCCGCTCGCATCACCCGCGCTCGAGGCCGGTAAGCACGTCCTCGTCGAGAAGCCGCTCGCCGGCCACGTACGCCGAGGGTCGGCAGCTCGTCGAGGAGGCCGATCGGCGCGGCCTGACGCTGATGCGCGCACTTCGTTCGGTCGGGGAGCCGCAGCGGGCCGTGGCGTCGGCCGATCACCAGTGACTTCGTTCGGCCCGCTCGAGCGGGCGGTTCCACCAGGAGGTCCGTTTCGGGACGGGAGTGACTATTCCGCACTTGGCCCGAGACGGGTCCGCACGCCCCCGGTAACCACGCGTATCAGATTCGCGTTCGGTGTGCGGCTCGCTGGGCATTCCGATCCCGCTGGTGTCCGATCTGACTACCATCATCCTTACTTGTCGCGCCTTCCTGGCTGATGCCCAGGTCCCGTGGTGACGACCTCGGCCGGGCGGTTACGCATTTTCCCGGTCTGGTTTGAAGGCAGCCGATCGTCTCGTCAGAGGAAGCGCCATGAACCCAGCAGAGTCGTTGTCGCCGGTACGTGGACGGTTCTCCTTCGCCGATCTCGGCGTCAATGTCAAGATCCTCATGGCCGTCGCGGTGGCCGGCGCCGTGGCGCTGGCCGTCGGCATCATGGGGCTGATCGCGCTCAGTGGCGCGAGCGCCGCCGCGCAGCAGATCTACAGCGTCAACGTTGCCAGCGTGGGGGCCCTGGGCGATCTCAAGGCGGCCATGCTGCAGACCCGGCTCGACGGCACCGTCAACGCGGTCGACCGTGACGCGGCCGACAAGGCGAAAGCCGCCGACGCGGTGCGAAAAGATCTTGCCACGGTGGACGCCGCGATGGCCGCCTACGAGAGTCGCGATCCCGACGCCGACCCGGCCGTGCTGAACGATCTGCGGACGACGTGGGCGCAGTACAAAGTCGTCATGGAGACCAAGCAATTGCCGAACAGCGCCCGCAATGACATCGCCGCGTGGCAGCAGGTCCGGACCAACGAAATCACCCCGCTGGTCGCCAAGGCCTTCGATGTTCTCGCCCAGATGCGGGCGGCCGAGGACCGAGAGGGGGCGCGGTCGGCGGCCGCGGCCCGCTCGGCCTACGAATCGAGCCGTCTGTCGAGCATCGTTCTGCTGTCCGTGGGGCTGCTGCTGGCGCTGGGGGCCGGCGTGCTGGTAGCTCGGCAGATCGTCCGCTCGCTCGGCAAGGTGAGGGATGTCTGTGTCGCCCTCGCCAACGGGAATCTCACCCGTACCGCCGGGCTCACCTCTCGCGACGAGCCGGGCAAGATGGCTCAGGCACTCGACACCGCGGTCGCCCGGATCCGACGGACCGTCGGCACGATCGGCAGCTCCGCCATTTCGCTGGTCGGCGCGGCCGAACAGATGTCCGCCGCGTCCACGCGGATCGCCGGCTCCGCCGCGACGACGTCGGCCCAGGCGCAAACCGTCTCGTCCGCGGCCGAAGAGATCTCCCGCAGCGTGGAAACTGTCTCCGCGGGCAGTGAGGAGATGGGCGCCGCGATCCGGGAGATCTCCCAGAACGCCAGCGAGGCCGCCCACGTCGCCGGTGACGCCGTCATCCTCGCGTCCACCACCTCGACCACCGTGAACAAGCTGAGCGAGTCGTCCGCCGAGATCGGCAACGTCATCAAGGTGATCACGGCCATCGCCGAACAGACCAACCTGCTCGCGCTGAACGCCACGATCGAGGCCGCCCGGGCCGGCGAGATGGGCAAGGGCTTCGCTGTGGTCGCCTCCGAGGTCAAGGATCTCGCCCAGGAGACCGCCCGGGCCACCGAGGACATCTCCCGGCGGGTCCAGGCCATCCAGACCGATACCACCGAGGCGGTCGTCGCGATCGAGGAGATCACCCGGGTAATCGGCCGGATCAGCGACTTCCAGACCACCATCGCCTCGGCCGTGGAAGAACAGACCGCCACCACCGGCGAGATGAACCGCAGCGTCGGCGAGGCCGCCACCGGTACCGCTCAGATCGCTCATACGATCACCGGCGTCGCCGAGTCGGCCCGGCTCACCAGCCAAGGCGTCGCCGAAACCGAGCACGCCACCGGCGAACTGCGCCGGATGGCCGCCGAACTCACCAGCCTGGTATCCGAGTTCCAGCACTGAGCTCCGCGCTGGGCCGGCCCCGTCCCGACCCGGCGGTCGCGCTCAGCCTTTCCGGGCCCTCTTCCCGAGCCTGGGCCGGATTTCATAACATACAGGAAGTTCGATGTCTGATAAATTCTACTAACTATATGTGTGTTGTAGGTCTCTAAGGGGGTGGTCCAGGCGGGAGAGGCCATACGATCGGGGCCGCCGGTTGCCGGGAAACCCTCGGTGTCCGGGTTTCACCCCTCGAAGAAGGCACTGTGGTCGTCGACGCTCCACCCGTATCCGCTCCCACCCGGCAGGCTCGGCATCCCCTCCGGCAACTGCTGGCCGATCGGTGGGCGGTGGCCGGTGGGGTTACCATCCTGGTCTTCCTGCTCGTGGCCGTCGCGGCGCCGCTGCTCTCCGCGCTCGAGGGACACGACCCGTACACCTACGACACGAACGCGCTCACCGGCGACGGCGTGCCGATCGGCTTCGGCGGCGGGATCAGCACCGAACACTGGTTCGGCGTCGAGCCGCAGACCGGCCGCGACCTGTTCGCGATCGTGGTGTACGGCGCCCGGACGTCGTTCCTCGTCGGATTCGCCGCGACCGCGCTCTCGATCCTGATCGGGGTGGTCGTCGGCGTCACCGCGGGCTACTTCGGCGGCTGGTACGACCGGATCGTCAGCCGGTTCATCGACGTCCTGTTCGGCTTCCCCTGGCTCGTCTTCGTCATCGCGATCGGCGCGATCGCCCCCGCCTGGCTGCCCAAGCAACTGCTCATCATCCTGGTGATCGGCCTCTTCGGCTGGCCCGGCATCGCCCGGGTCATCCGCGGTCAGACGCTCGCCCTCAAGCAGCGCACCTTCGTGGTCGCCGCCACCGCGCTCGGCGCCGGTCCCGGCCATCTTTTGCGCCGCCAGTACCTGCCCAACCTGGTCTCGACCATCATCGTCTACTCCACCATGACGATCCCCGGCATGATCGGCGCGGAAGCCGCCCTGTCGTTCCTCGGCGTCGGCGTGCCCCCACCGACCCCGGCCTGGGGACGCACGATCGGCGAGGCGATCGCTTGGGTGCAGACCGACCCGATGTTCCTCATCTTCCCGGGCGCGGCGCTGTTCCTGGTCACGCTCGCGTTCAACCTCTTCGGCGACGGGCTGCGCGACGCGCTCGACCCGCGCACGCGGGGGACGCGGCGATGAGGACTCTCCGCTATCTCGCGACGCGGCTGCTCGGCATGGTCGGAACACTCCTGGTGATCAGCGTTCTGACGTACGCCGTCTTCTATCTGCTGCCTTCCGACCCGGCCCGGCTGTCCTGCGGCCGGCCGTGCACCCCCGACCGGCTGGCCGAGGCGAGCGCGTTCATGGGCTACAGCAAGCCCTGGCTGCAGCAGTACCTCGACTTCCTGGTCGGCATCGTCGCCGGGCGGCACTTCGGCTCGGGCCTGGCCGCGGTCGACTGCGCCGCGCCCTGCTTCGGGTACTCGTTCCGCCTCAACGAGTCGGTCACCCAGCTCATCGTCGACCGGGCCCCGGTCACCTTCTCCATCGCGATCGGCGCCGCCGCCCTCTGGCTGATCGTCGGCGTCGGCGCCGGGGTCGTCGCGGCGGTCAAGCGGGGCACCGTGATCGACCGCTCGGCGATGGTCTTCTCCACCATCGGCGTCTCTGCCCCGAGCTACCTGGTCGGGCTGCTCGGCATCCTGCTCTTCGGCTTCACCCTCGACGTGGTGCCGGTCGGCGGCTATGTGCCGCTGACCGAGAGCCCGGTGGACTGGCTCTGGCACCTGGTCCTGCCCTGGACCGTGCTGGCGCTGCTCTCCGCCGCGGTCTACGCCCGGCTCACCCGCGGGCAGATGCTCGAGGTGCTGAGCGAGGACTACATCCGGACGGCCCGGGCCAAGGGTCTGCGAGAGCGCCGGGTCATCGGGCGGCACGCGCTGCGCAACGTGCTCATCCCGGTGGCCACCGTCTTCGGCCTCGACCTGGGCACCCTGCTGGGCGGCGCGGTGATCAGCGAAAAGGTCTTCAGCATGCAGGGCCTCGGTGCGCTGCTCATCGACGCGGTCGGCAACGTCGACCTGCCCCTGATCGTCGGGGTCACGCTCTTCTCCGCGTTCCTCGTCATCTTCGCCAACTTCCTCGTGGACCTGGTCTACAGCGTCCTCGACCCCCGCATGTCCCTCAGCGATGCAGCTGCGAGTAGTGGAAGGAACTGACCCCTCGATGAAGAGACTTACCGCCGTGGCGCTGGCCGGCCTGCTGGCGTTGGCCGGTTGCGGCGCGAACGATCCGAAGAAGGAGGAGGGCGGCGAAGCCAAGGGCGGCAAGCTGACCATCCTGAGCGCGTCCACCGACATCAACTTCGACCCGGCCAAGAGCCAGAACCTGGCGATCACGACGCTCGGGCTGGTGCTGCGCCGGCTGACCACGTGGGACGTGCAGCCCGGCAAGCCCGCCGTGGTCGTGCCCGACCTGGCCACCGACACCGGCAAGATCGGCGCCGACGGCAAGTCCTGGACGTACACGCTCAAGGACGGCCTGACCTACGCCGACGGCAGCGCGATCACCACGGCCGACATCAAGTACGGCATCGAGCGCTCGTTCGCGCCGGAGCTGTCGGGCGGCCTCGGCTACCACAAGTCGCTGCTGACCGGTGGCGACAAGTACAAGGGCCCGTACACCGGTGGGGAGCTCGCCTCGATCGAGACGCCGGACGCCAAGACGATCGTGTTCCACCTGACCACGGCGTACGGCGACTGGCCCTGGATCGTCTCGATGCCCGCTTTCAGCCCGGTGCCCAAGGCCAAGGACGACCCGAAGAAGTACAACCAGAACCCGGTCGCCTCGGGCCCGTACCAGGTCTCCTCGTACCAGCAGGGCTCGCTGGTCAAGCTGACCCGCAACCCGAAGTGGGACGCCAAGACCGACCAGGTCCGCACCGCCGGGCCGGACGAGATCGACTTCCAGCTCGGCCAGGAGACCACAGTCGCGGCGCAGCGGCTGATCGCCGACACCGGTGACGACCGCAACGCCTTCGGCGCGGGCTTCGTCCCGCCCGCCCAGCTCGTCCAGATCCAGGCGAACCCCACGGCGAAGGAGCGCCTCGTCACCTCCGAGCCAGGCGCGCTGACCTACCTGGCGCTCAATACCCAGCGCGGACCGCTCAAGGACGTCAAGGTGCGGCAGGCCATCGAGTACGCCGTGGACAAGAAGGCGTTCCAGATCGCCTCGGGCGGCACTACTGGTGGCGACCCGGCCAGCACGCTGATCACGCCGGGCATCGCCGGGCGCGTCGACTACAACCTCTACCCGGCCGACCCGGCCGGCGACGTCGCCAAGGCCAAGCAACTGCTCACCGAGGCCGGCCAGACCAGGCTCAAGCTCGTCCTGCTCTCGGAGAACGACCAGGTGAACCTGGCCAAGGCCCAGGCGATCCAGCAGGGTCTGCAGCGGGCCGGCATCACGGTCACCATCAAGCCCGTGACGACAGACGCCTGGATCGAAGTGGCCACCGGCGAAAAGCCCGACTTCGACCTGACGGTCAGCGGCTGGCAGCCCGACTTCCCCAGCGCGAACGGCAACATCCAGCCGCTCTTCGACTCCACCCAGATCGGTGGCGGCGGTTACAACCTCGCCCGTTACTCGCAGCCCGAGGTGGACACGCTGATCGCCCAGGCTACCGCCGAGGGCGACCCGGCCAAGGCCCAGGCGCTGTGGGCGCAGGCCGACAAACGCATCCTGCAGGACGCGCCGGTCGTGCCGCTGCTCTACGCGAAGAACTCGTTCCTGCACGGCTCGAACGTGCGGAACTTCTCCGTCGCGGCCTTCCCCGGCTACCCGAACTACCTGAAGGTATCGCTGAAGAACTGATGGCCCTTCTGCAGGTGGAGAACCTCGGCATCCGTTTCGATGTCGGCGGGGACACGCTGGAGGCGACCCGCGACGTGGCTTTCGAGCTGCGCCGCGGGCACGTCCTCGCCCTGGTCGGCGAGTCCGGCTCCGGCAAGAGTGTCACCGCGATGTCCGTGCTGGGCCTGTTGCCCGGCACCGCCCACGTGACCGGCGGGATCACTCTCGAGGGCGAGGAACTGGTCGGCGCCGCACCCGAACGGCTGCGCGCGCTGCGCGGCGGGAAGGTCGGCACCGTCTTCCAGGAGCCGATGG
>DASRYP010000782.1:0-14537 GCA_035687165.1 Actinoplanes sp.
CCGCCGGATCACGGTCAACCTGCTGCCGGCCGCCCTGCCCAAACAGGGCAGTTCCTTCGACCTGGCGATCGCCGCGGCGATGTTGGCCGGCGCGGGTGAGCTGCCGCCCGCGGCGCTCGACGGGGTGGTAGTGCTCGGCGAGCTCGGCCTCGACGGCGCGGTGCGGCCGGTGCGCGGGGTGCTGCCGATGGTCGCCGCCGCGGCCGGCGCGGGCCTGCGCCAGGTGATCGTGCCGCTGGGCAACGCGCGGGAGGCAACCGTCGTGCCCGGCGTGACCGTGCGAGCCGTCGACAGCCTGCGCCGGCTGGTCGACTTCGTCCGCCACGACGGCGCGCTCCTCGAGCCGCCCCCGCCGGACGCGACGCCGCCACCGGCCGGCTTCGACCTGGCCGACGTCGCCGGGCAGGAGATGGGACGGTACGGGCTGGAGGTCGCCGCCGCGGGCGGGCACCACATGGCGCTCTTCGGGGCGCCCGGGGCGGGCAAGACCATGCTCGCCGAGCGCCTGCCCTCGATCCTGCCCGAGCTGGACGACGCGGCGGCGCTCGAGGTGACGGCGCTCCAGTCGATCGCCGGGGTGCTGCCACCGGACGGACGCCTGATCCGGCGCCCCCCGTTCCAGGCGCCTCACCACACCAGTTCCACGGCGGCCCTCGTGGGCGGCGGCAGCGGCTTGGCCCGGCCGGGTGCTCTCTCGCTCGCCCACCGAGGTGTTTTGTTCCTCGACGAAGCCGCCGAGATCCAGTCGGCGACGCTGCAGGCGCTGCGGCAGCCGCTCGAGACGGGGCGGGTCGTGCTGGCCCGGGCCCGCGGTACGACCGAGTTCCCGGCCCGGGTGCAGCTGATTCTGGCGGCCAACCCCTGCCCGTGCGCGAGCCCCGCCGGCGACCAGCACTGCACGTGCGCACCGGTCGTCCGGCGGCGCTACCTGGCGAAGCTGTCGGGCCCGCTGCTCGACCGGATCGACATCCGGCTCACCCTCGCGCCGCTGAGCGCCGCCCAGCTGACCACGGCGACCGCGGCGGCCACCTCGTCGGCGGTGATCGCCGCGCGGGTGGCCGAGGCCCGAGCGGCCGCTGGGCAGCGTTGGGCGGCCGACGGGTGGAGCGTCAACGCCGAGGTGCCGGGGCCCGTCCTGCGCCGGGCACCGTGGCGGCTGCCCACGGCCGACACCACCGACTTGCGGCGGTCCCTCGACCGCGGGCTGCTGTCGGCGCGCGGCTTCGACCGCGTGTTGCGGCTCGCCTGGACCATCTCCGACCTGGACGGGAAGGACCGGCCGGGGCGGGCCGAAGTGAACGAGGCCATCCAGCTACGAATGGGAGAGGGCTATGCCCGCTGACGACGACGACCGCGCGGCCCGGGTCGCGCTGACCTGGCTGGCCGAGCCCGGCAATCGGACGGTGTGGTCGCTGGTAGAGGAGGGCGGGGCGGTCGCGACGCTGCACCGGCTCCTCCGGGGCGACGTGCCGAACGGAACGCTGCGGACGGCGGTGCTGGCCAAAGCGGCCGGCCTCGACCCGCGACGGCTGGCCGACCGCACGCTGCGCCGGGCGGAACGGCTGGGGGCCCGCATCGTGGTGCCGGCCGACCCGGAATGGCCGTCGCGGGTGGCCTCGCTGGCGACGCTGACCATCGACGCGCCGGGGCGGATCAACCAGGACGTGCGGCCGCCGCCGTGCTTCTGGGTGCGCGGGTCGTGGCCGCTGGGCGAGACGCTGGAGAGGTCGGTCGCGGTCGTGGGGGCGCGGGCGGCCTCCAGCTATGGCAGCCACGTGACAAACGAGATCGCGCATGGGCTGGCCTCGCACGACTGGACGGTGGTGTCAGGCGGAGCGTTCGGCATCGACACGGCGGCGCACCGGGCGGCGATGGCGGCGGGCGGCCGGACGGTGGCGGTGCTGGCCTGCGGGGTCGACCGGCCCTACCCGGTGGGCAACTCGGCGATGTTCGAGCAGATCACCGAGTCGGGCCTGCTGGTCAGCGAGTGGCCGCCCGGCGCGGAGCCGCTGAAGCACAGATTCCTGATCCGCAATCGGGTCATCGCGGCCGCGACCGTCGGGACGGTGCTGGTCGAGGCGGCGGCGCGGAGTGGTGCGACCCAGACGATGGGGCGGGTGCTGGCGTTGCGGCGGGTCGCGATGGTCGTGCCCGGCCCGGTCACGTCGGCCATGTCGGTCGGCTGCCACGAACTGCTGCGTGAGCGACCGGACACCACGCTGGTCACCGGGTTGGACCAGGTGCTGGAGGCGGTGGGCCGGATCGGCGAGTACCAGGCCGACCAGCCGCGTGGCCCGGAGTATCGGCGGGACAGCCTGGACGAGGAGTCGGCGCTGGTGCTGGAGGCTGTGCCGAGACGCGGAACCAGCACGCCGGAGGAGTTGGCCGCCCGGGCCGGCCTCTCGCTGCGAACCGTGCTGCGGCGGCTGTCCCTGCTAGAACTGGCCGGCCTCATCGATCGACGCGAGGCCGGCGTCACTCTTTCGGGTGCCGCGCGAGGAACCGGCTAGCTGTTTCGGGCACCACGAAGAAGGGCGCCTCGCGGTCGCCCTCCTGCCGCGCTCCCAGCGCCCGGACTGTCAGTCCTCGGAGTCGTCCAGGTCTCTGCGGTGCACCTTCATCCATGCCTCGACGTCGTCGGTCGCCCACACCTTGCCCTGCGCAAGGTCGGCGACCGGCTTGGGGAAGTCGGCTCGGCTGGTGATCTGGTAAGCACGCTGCCGGCTGACCCCACCCAGCCGGACGCGGATCTCGTGTGCCCCCATGAGCCGGATCGGTTTCGCTGCCACATGATCGACCGTAGGCGTGAGACTATTAGTCAATCATCAAGTTGCTAGGAGACAGCTAGTCGTATGCCATCTACACTGTGCTCATGACAAGGCGACGCCAGACTACCCCGCCCGTCCCCGTCGGCCCGATGCATCGACGCACGTGGCGATCGCTCTGGCGCCGGTGCAGTTGCGGCCTCGCGGCCCCCTGCATCGACGCGCTCGTCCCCGCTGCGCCGCTCCCGTTCCCTCCGCGCGGCGCCGCAAGCCTTTCTCGGCCCTCACCTGACCCCGTACCGGAAAGGAGGTACTGCCAGGACGAAGCCCCCAGGAGATCGGGCCACACAGGGAGCGAACCCACCTTCCTGTCGCGTTGCCCGCCCGGCGGCTCCCACTCTCCCTTGCGGAGTTCCCACCAGCCGCCGGGCGGCATCGCCCAGATCCCGGGCCCTGCCCGCTTCATCGGCCCGCACGACTCGGCGACACATTCGCCGGGCATCGGTCTCGCCACCGGCAACAGCGCCATCGGGGACGGCCGCCGCCAGCACACTTCTACCGGCGGCGGCCGAGCCACCCGATTCAGTTCCGCGCAATACGCGACCACTGCCATGCGACGCGGCGAGCCGGCCGCTTCGCATCCGACGGCGTTCGCCAATCCCACCTGCTTCAGCGTCGGCCGTCCCGCGATGGCCTATCGCCACATCAATCTGCATCGCGGGTGACACGTGGTTCCCCGCGGCGTCCGATCGCGAGGGACCACCTGCCACCCACCGAATGTTCGGAACCTCTTCGACACGATTCCGAAAGCCGGAGAGCGCCATGAAGCGGCGCCGAACGCCGGCGCTCTGAAGGCGTGCCGGTCGCCGACACCGGACAGCAACACACGCTCGTCCTTCCGGGCGATTTCTGGGGGAACCGCCATGACGAAATCATCACAGGACCCGCCTGAACACTCCGTGCCGTCCGAACACGGTCGGAGGACCAAGCAGCGCCGTGCAGCCCGGCCGCAGGCTGAGGCGACTGAGCGGAGCGAGTTGTCCGAGCGCGCCGCCACCGGACCACCGGCAGAAGCCACCAAGGCCAAGCCGGTCCTGGGACCGGAGCACCTGAACTCTCGACCGGGCTGGAACTGCATCGCTTGCGGCGACCCGTGGCCATGCAAGCCGGCGCGGGAAAAACTGCTCGAAGAGTTCCGATCTTTTCCATCGATGCTGACGATCTACCTGAGCACTCAGATGCACGACGCCCTGGATGATCTTGTCGCCACCGGGCACTTTGTGCCGACCGATCTCTTCGAGCGCTTCTTGGCCTGGGCGCGGCGGCCACCGGTGGGTGCCGACAACGACGGTAGCCACACCTTCGGCGAGAATCCCGCCGACTCGGGAAAAGTGATCGCCATGTAGAGGGGCACTCCTGGCGACAATCGCGCTGAAGAGCCGCGTCTGGCCGAGGCGTTACGCATAGTGTCGCTGATCGACGTGCCGTGGGCGCAGGCAGCGGTCGGCGAGCGCGCCGCCTCGTTCGCCGGAGCGAGGCGGCCAGCGGCCAGCGGCCAGCGGCCAGCGGCCAGCGTTGATTCGCATCCGGACCGGCCGATTACCGTTGCGCAGCCTCGGGACTCTGCCGCAAGTCGACGCCTTTCGTCGGGGCTGCGGGCTCGCCTTTGTGGCGGTAGCGCTCCTGCCGACGCTGGTCGACAGGAGCGGAAGAACGGGCGACGGCTAAGCCGTCCCGCGGGGTGCTCGCGCACCCCGTCGTGCAGCGTCGACCGCCGCCCGCTCTGCCGCCCGATCAAGTCTTAGCCTTCTCAGTGCGGCAGGATTATCATACCGACATGAGGTCGTACGTACAATCCGATGGAGCATCATGGTCACGTAGACTGGGTTTCATGATCGATCCCTCTGCGGACCGCGCGGTCTTCCGGCAGTTGGCGGACCTGCTGCGCAACCAGATCGTGTCCGGGGAGCTGGGGCCGGGCGAGCCGCTGCCCAGCGAGCTGCGACTCGCGCAGGAATACGGGATCAGTCGCACCACCGTCCGCCAGGCGATCGGCCAGCTTCGCACGGAAGGGCTGGTCACTGTCGATCGGCCGCGGGGCACCTTCGTGCGCGTGCCCGAGCCGACCGAGCTCGTCCCCCTGGCCCGTGGCGAGCGCGCGAGTGCCCGCATGCCCACCGACGCCGAGCGCCGCAAATACCGCTTGGGCGAAGGCGTTCCCGTCCTCGTAGTCACCGCCACCGACAGCACCGAGACCGTCCACCCGGCCGACCGCGTCCAGCTCACTCGCCCGTAGACGCCGGCCCTGGCGACCAGCCGACCGGCGTCCGGCCCACTCGCCCGCGAACGCTCCCCGTCACCCCCGGCGACTGGACCATCGAGCCCGGCCTGCCCGTTGACGCCCGCCAGCCGATGGCGGCCAAGCCCAGCCGACGCGGCCACAGCGGCCGGCTCAGCAACACCGCGCCGCATCAGCCCGGCCCTGTGCCGCTGACCCGACTGATCAGATTCGGGTGCGGCGGGTGTAACCACGGCCCGCATGCCAGGACTCGATGACCAGGTGGTCTGCGGGGACGCCCACATAGGTCAGCACCACCTCGCGGATATCTATCCGGAACAGGCCGGCCTCGCCGTGCGGCCAGTCGGCTGGGGGTGGGATCTCGACCGCGACGCCGGCGAGTTTGGCGTCACCGGGGCCGGACTCGGGATTGTCGGCGGGCGGTTCGAGAGTGGGGGCGTGCAGAGCGATCCGCGGGTCGCGGCGCACGTCGCGTAGCTTCACCGAGTCGGCCATCATGCCGAAGGTCAGCTCGCCCTCGTCAAACTTGGCCTCGTTCGCGCTGATGCGCGGAGAGCCGTCGCGGCGGATCGTGGCGATCGTCTTGTTCGTGCCCGCGTCGAACAGCGTTCTCACCCGCTCGGCGAAGACCGGTGCTTCTTTCTCGACCTGTTGCCAGCTAGCCATGTCAGTGACTTTAGGGTGCGGGTACGACATCGCCCGGTCAGAAGACGCTCTGGCGGGACGCCGAGAGGGAGAAACCGTGGCCCGTTCTCGAGTCCCGGCAAGTCAGCTCGAAGCTCGTGCTGTCGCACCGGATGGTTCCGGCCTGCAGCCCCTCGCCGTACGCGAGGGTCGTCTCGGACGTGCCGATCAGGGTGTCGCCCGTGCACGTGAACGTCGTCTCGCCGTCGCTGATCGCCAGGCCGTTGCCCCAGTCGAGTTCGCAGTCGGCCGGTCTCGCGGGAGGCTCCCAGGATTTGCGGACGATGTCGCACCGCACGTGGGACCTGGTCAGGGCGCACGCGATGTTCTGCGAAGGGGTGCGGAACATCGCCTCGTCAACCTTGGTCGCGGCCGCCGGTGACGGTTCGGGACCGCCGAAACCGGCCTTCGCCGACGGGAGGGACGAGTTCGGTGTCGAGGCCGGCCGGCCGGCAGGCAGGCAGGGAACAGCCCACGAGCGCGGTCAGCAGGGCCAGGGCGAGGATGCCGCGAATCGGTGACATGGTGAGCGTCAGCCTAGAAACGTTCCGCAAGACGCGCATGGCCCGCTTGACGATCACGGCCGAAGCGAAGACCGTCGACCTCATGGGTACGCGGGAACTGCACGAGCGACTGCCGCCGGCGCTGCGGGAAGCGGTCGACGACTTCGGTCACCACCTCGCCCGGGTCGAGAACCGGTCGGCCGAGACCGTGCGCGCCTACCTCGGTGATGTCGTCTCGCTGCTCGATCACGCCGCCGACTCGGGCGTCACCATGCTCGCCGAGATCGACGTCGTGCTACTGCGGGGTTGGCTGGCCGCGCGGATGCGGCAGGGTGCCGCCCGCACCTCGCAGGCTCGCCGGGCCGCCGCCGCCCGCGCCTTCACCGCCTGGGCGCTGCGCACGGAACGCATCTCCGCCGACCCGGGCGCGCAACTGGTCAGCCCGCGCGCGCACCGCGGGCTGCCCACCGTGCTCCGCGCCGACCAGGCCACCGACCTGATCGAGGGCGACCTGCCCGGCAAGGATCGGCCCGAGGCGTTGCGGGACCGCGCCGTGCTCGAGTTGCTTTACGCCACCGGCGTCCGGGTCAGCGAGCTCTGCGGCCTCGACCGGGCCGACCTCGACGAGTCCCGCCGGGTGGTCCGCGTCTTCGGTAAGGGCGCCAAGGAACGCGCCGTCCCCTATGGGTTGCCCGCCCAGCGCGCCCTCGACGACTGGCTCCGCCACGGCCGCCCGCACCTGACCAGTGGGGTCGGTCGGGCCGGCGGCGATGCGCTCTTCCTCGGCGTCAAGGGCGGCCGTCTCCAGCAGACAGTCGTGCGCCGCATCGTGGACGCGGCCGCCCGCGCCGCCGGACTGCCCCATACCAGCCCGCACGACTTGCGCCACTCGGCCGCCACCCACCTGCTCGACGGCGGCGCCGACCTGCGCGCCGTGCAGGACCTGCTGGGACACGCCTCCCTGTCGAGCACCCAGATCTACACCCACGTCTCCACCGAGCGCCTGCGGGCGGCCTTCAAACAAGCGCACCCGCGGGCGTGACCCCGTACGATCGGAATGTGAGCGCCCCAGAACCGCCCTTGGCCCTCCCCGGCGCCCGCCTCCTCTTCTCGCTCGATCCCGGCGTGTCCTATCTCAACCACGGCTCGTTCGGGGCGGTGCCGATCGGGGTGCAGCGCGTGCAGCAGCGCCTCCGCGACGAGACCGAGTCGAACCCGCTGCGCTTCTATGCCCAGGGGCTGAGCGACCGCATCAGCCATACCCGACGCCACATCGCCACCTTTCTCGGCGCGGACCCCGACGGCAGCGCGCTGGTGCCGAACACGACAGCCGCCGTCTCGCTCGTTCTGCAGTCGGTGAAGCTCGAGCCGACCGACGAGGTGCTGCTCACCGATCACAGTTATGGCGCGGTCGCGATCGCCACCGGCCGCCGGTGCCGCCGGGCCGGCGCGATTGTGCGGACCGTGGCGCTGCCGATGCCCGCTTCCGACGCCGAGCTGGTGAGCCGAGTGCGCGCGGCCCTGCGCCCCGGACGCACGAAGTTGCTGATCATCGACCAGCTCGCCTCGGCCACCGCGATGGCCTTCCCCGTGCGGGAGATCGTCGCCGCCGCGCACGAGCACGACATCCCGGTGCTGGTCGACGCGGCGCACGTCCCCGGCATGCTGCCCGTCGACGTGGCCTCGATCCGGGCCGATTTCTGGGTCGGCAACCTGCACAAGTGGGCCTTCGCCCCGCGCGGCACCGCCCTGCTCTCGGTGGCGCCCGAGTGGCGTGAGCGGATCGAGCCGCTGGTCGTCTCGTGGGATCAAGAGCTGGGCTATCCCCAGTCCGTCGAATTCCAGGGCACGCTCGATTACACGCCCTGGCTGGCCGCCCCGACCGGCATCTTCACGCTGCGCACCCTGGGCTGGGCCCAGGTGCGGGCGCACAACGCCGCGCTCGCCGCCTATGGCCAGCGGGTGGTGGCCGAGGCGCTGGAGGTGCCGTGGGCCGAGCTGCCCCGGCCGACCGATCCCGACATCGCGATGCGGGTGGTGCCGCTGCCGGCCGGCCTGGCCGCCACCCCGCTCGCGGCACAGGCGCTGCGCCAGCACATCGCCGACAAGCTGGCCGTGGAGACCGCCGTGAACGCGTGGGGTGGCCGTGGCCTGCTGCGTCTGAGCGCCCAGGTCTACAACCGGCCGGACGAGTACGAACGGTTCGCCGAGCGCCTCCCCGCGCTGCTGCACAGTTACCGTCACGGCTGAAGCGGCAGCAGCCGCACCCGGCCGAGACCGAGCAGGGCAAGCGGGTCGAGATAACGCCCACCCCGGCGCAGACCCCAGTGCAGGCAGGCCGCCGGCGGAGCACAGCCCGGATGGCCCGCCTCGAGCCGCCCGAGCGGATCGCCCCGGGCGAGCACGTCACCCACCGAGACAGAGGCCGTCACCGGCTCGTAGGTGGTGCGCAGCCCGCCGCCGTGGGTGACGCTGACGACACCGCGGCCGGCCACCCGGCCCGCGAAGAGCACCGTGCCCGCCCCGGCCGAGCGCACCACCGACGACGGCGGCGCGGCGAGGTCGACACCACGATGGCCCGCGAGCCACGGCTGGGCCGGTGGGTCGAAGGGCCGCCCGACCGTCACGGGCGGCACGACCGGCCACCCGAAGGACAAGGCCACCAGCAGGATCAGCAGTCGAAGCATGCCGACCAACCTGCCGGATCGGAGCCGCCGATAACGGCCCTGTGGATAACTTCCTAGCTGCCGAACCCGGGCTCGTCAGGCAGGGAGATATCCGGTTTCTCCAGCTCTTCGACGTTGACGTCCTTGAACGTCATCACCCGCACGTTCTTGACGAACCGAGCCGGCCTATACATGTCCCACACCCAGGCGTCGTGCATCTCGACCTCGAAATACACCTCGCCGTCCGAGTTACGCACGTGCAGGTCGACCTGGTTGGCCAGGTAGAACCGGCGCTCTGTCTCCACCACGTAGGAGAACTGGCGGACGATGTCGCGGTACTCCCGGTAGAGCTGCAGCTCCATCTCGGTCTCGTACTTCTCGAGATCCTCTGCGCTCATCGCTTCTCGCCCTCCATGGCCTCATCTTCCCCCACCGACGGCGACGGCTGAGGCTGGTCGCCCGACGCCACGCCGACGGTACTCTCAGCGGCTGCGACAAGCACCGCCGGATCAGCAACGGACGCATCAAACAGTACTGGTTGAGCCGCCTCGGACAAGCCGCGCCGCATCGGACGGCGTGCCCTCGGCGGGCGGTTGCCACGCCCGGAGACGGCGGCGACATTCACGTACGAGAACCGATGCTCGACACAGGGACCGTGCTCCTTCAACGCCGCGCTGTGCTCGTCGGTGATGTAGCCCTTGTGCACCGCGAACCCGTAGTCGGGGAACTGCCCGTCCAGCTCCACCATGATGCGGTCCCGGGTCACCTTGGCCAGCACGCTCGCGGCAGCCACACAGGCGGCCACCCGGTCGCCCTTCCAGACCGCGAGCCCGGGCACGCCCAGCCCGTCGACCGGGAACCCGTCGGTCAGCACGTACTCGGGTGAGGTGGTCAGCGAGGCCAGCGCGCGGCGCATCGCCGCCAAGTTGCAGACGTGCAGTCCGCGCGCGTCGACCTCGGTCGCCGGCACGATCACCACCGACCAGGCCAGCGCCCGCGCCACGACCTGTTCGTAGACGCGCTCGCGGGCGGCGGGCGTCAGCAGCTTGGAGTCGGCCAGCTCGTCGATCTCGCCGCGCTTGCCCTCGGGCAGCATCGCGGCGGCGGCCACCAGAGGCCCGGCGCACGCGCCCCGGCCGGCCTCGTCGGCCCCGGCCACCTGACGGAAGCCGCGGCGCTGCAGAGCGCGTTCCATCGCGTAGAGACCGCCCTCGCGGTGAATCACTGTGCGGGGAGGGGCGAGCATCAGGAGATCCGCCGTAACAAACCGGGGAGTTCGACCGGGAAGATCGACTCGGAGCTGGCCTCGATCTCGTCGGCCGACCACCAGCGGTGCGCGGTGATGGTCGCCGTCTCCTCGGCGTCCATGCCGGCGGTGTCGACCTGCCACTCGGGAACCCGCAGCACGAAAAAATCCTGATCCTGGCGGTAGCGGCGCCCGTCGTAGCTGAATTCGGTGACGTGGCGCCAGAACGACTCACCCAGCTCGACCGGGTCGACCTGAAGGCCGACCTCTTCGAAGAGCTCGCGGGCGGCACCCTGGGCCGGCGTCTCACCGACCTCCAGGCCGCCGCCGGGGGTGAACCACCAACTCGTGCCGGACCGGGCCGGATCGGTACCCTTGAGCAGCAGGGCCCGGCCGGCCGAGTCGACCAGCAACACCCGTGCGGCGCGGCGCTCGACAACGGTCACTCGGCAAGCCTATTGCGCAAGACGTTGATCTTACGACCGGGTGCTACTTGGCGTCGGGGATCGCGTTGAAGCCGTTCGGCACGGTGAGCCACGTGGCCCGCCCGACCGGCCAGAACACGGTGAAGGCCCGGCCGACGATCGAGCCCTCGGGGATCGTCGCCTCCTGGATGTCCTCGCTCGAATCCTGCCAGTGCTCCAACGAGTCACCGGAGGCCGAGCGGTGGTCGCCCATGACCCAGAGCCGATCCGGCGGCACCGTGATGTCGAACTTGGCGTCGGCCGGAGCGTCCTGCTGGCCGTCGGGACCGCGATAGATGTACGGCTCGTCGAGCTGCACACCATTGATGGTCAGCTTCTTGACGTCCGAGGCCGGGTCGTACGAAATATGGTCGCCCGGAACGCCGATGATGCGCTTGATGAAGTCCTCGCCGTCGGCGCCCGACTGCCACTCCTTGGGCGCCTCGAAAACGATGATCTCGCCGCGCTTGGGATCGCGGAAGTCATAGACCAGCTTGTTGACGAGCACCCGGTCGAGCACGTTGAGCGTGTGCTCCATCGACGGGGAAGGGATGTAGAACGTCTGCAGCACAAACGCTCGCACCAGCACGGCGACCAGGACCGCCACGCCAAGAAGGATCGGAAGCTCGCGCCAGAAAGAGCTGCGCCGCTTCTCGGTCTGCTCGTCAATCACGAGGGGAGCCTACGTCGCCGGGTCCGGAACGGCAGTCCGGAACGCGCGGAGAACGCGGCACTTACCAGAAACGGGAGGGCGAAAAATCCCGTTGCCGGATGATCTTCGCGGACCGGAACGACGCCCGACGCGGCCGCGGTCGGATGATCGGCCGCGTAGGTCTTCCAGACGTCCGGCACAGAGAGGCTGGTAAAACGGGTGCTGGGCCAGACGATCACGAATGCTCGACCGATCACGTTGCTGATCGGCACCGGCCCCTGACACCGCGCGTCCTGAGAGACCGCTCGATGGTCGCCCATGACGAACATCTCACCTTGTGGAACGACTACCTCGGTGAAGCGCCGGCTGGTGCACTGGTTCGGGTTGGGTGGCTGACCGAGGTCGGAGTTGAAACCGTTGGCGATGTACGGCTCGTCGATGCCGACGCCGTTCACCATGATCCGTCCTTTGCCGTCACAGCAGGCGACCTTGTCGCCGGGCAGCCCGATCACCCGTTTGATGAAGTCGCGCTCCCCCGGACGGCTGACGCCGACGAGGTCGCCGATCGTGCGCCCCAGCTTCGCCACGAAGCTGTTGCTGACCGGCTCGGTCACCTCGGGCGTCCAGTTCTCGTCGCCGCGGAAGACCACGATCTCGCCGCGCACCGGATCGCGCATGTCGTAGATGACCTTGTTGACCAGCACCCGGTCCTTGACGAGCAGGGTGTTCTCCATCGACCCGCTGGGGATGTAGAACGCCTGCACCAGGAAGGTACGGATGAGCACGGCAAGGCAGAAGGCAACCACCAGCAACAGCGGTAACTCCTGCCAGAGCGGCATCTCCTTGCGCCGGACCAACCCACGTCGTCGCCGAGAGGCCGGGCCGTAGCCCTCCATCGGTTCCACTCTTCGCATCTCCTGCCGCCGACCGGCCGAACCACCCCGGATACAGCACTACCGCCCGGATCGATCCCCTCACGGGAACTTACGGGCGGTAGTGCTGGAAGGGTTCACCCTGATCCCATCCGGCACACGGCAAGAATAGTGCTCGTGCGCTCGAATCGATCAGGTTCAGACAGTCTGCTTCTCCCGAAGCTCCTTGATCTTGGCCTTCTTGCCACGGAGCTCACGGAGGTAGTAGAGCTTGGCGCGACGGACGTCACCGCGGGTCACGACCTCGATGCGGTCGATCGCCGGGCTGTTGAACGGGTAGGTCCGCTCGACGCCGACGCCGAAGCTGATCTTCCGGATCTTGAAGGTCTCGCGGAGACCGGCGCCCTGGCGACCGATCACAACGCCCTGGAAGATCTGGACGCGGGAACGGTTACCTTCGACGACGCGTGCGTACACCTTGAGGGTGTCGCCGGCGCGGAAGTCGGGAAGGTCGGTGCGCTGCGACTGGGCGTCGAGAGCGTCCAGCGTGTTCATCGCTGCATCCTCGTTCTAGGGGCGCATCGGGAGTTCGATGCGCGGGGGTGATTCTGATCCTCGAGACTCCGGGGATCCTCGACTCGCTCCGCGGCGCGGTGCGACTCGGCAACCCCCCTACTTTGCCACAGAGGGAGGCGTGATCTGAAATCAACCCTGGTCGAGGGTCTTCCTATCCGCTTTGTCTAAATGATCAGCGGGGTAGGACGCCAGCATGTCCGGCCGTCGAGAAGCCGTACGCAGCAAGCTCTGGTCCCGGCGCCACCGCGCGATCTTCCCGTGATCACCGGACCGCAGAATGTCCGGGACCGTCCGCGACCGCCACGTCGCCGGCTTGGTGTAGACGGGCGCTTCGAGCAGCCCGGCCGCGTGCGACTCCTCGGTCAGCGAGTCCGCGTTGCCGAGCACCCCGGGCAGCAGCCGCGTCACCGCCTCCATGATCACGATGACCGCGACCTCGCCCCCGAAGAGCACGTAGTCCCCGAGTGACACCTCGAGCACCGGCATCCGCGCGGCGGCCTCGTCGAGCACCCGCTGGTCGATGCCCTCGTAGCGGCCGCACGCGAAGATCAGGTGGTCCAGCCCGGCCAGTGCGTGCGCGTCGGCCTGGGTGAACGGCTTACCCACCGGCGACGGCACGATCAGCGTGCCCGGCCCGACCGCATCGAGCGCCTGCCCCCACGGCTCCGGCCGCATCACCATGCCCGGCCCACCCCCGTACGGAGTGTCGTCGACCGTGCGATGCACGTCACTGGTCCAGGTGCGCAGGTCATGTACGGCCACGTCGAGAAGCCCGGTCGTCCGCGCCTTGCCGATCAGCGCCAGCTCGAGCGGGGCGAAGTATTCCGGGAAGATCGAGATGATGTCGACGCGCATCTACAGGTCCAGCAGACCCGCGGGCAGATCCACGACGATCCGGCCGCCCACGACGTCGACGGTCGGGACCATCACGCTCACGAACGGGATCAGCGCCGTGCCGCCGTCTGCCTTCTTCAGCACGATCAGGTCGGAGGACGGAGCATGGTCGATGCGCTCCACCGTGCCGTGCACCGTGCCGTCGGCCGACTCCACCCGGAGCCCGACGAGCTGATGATCGTGGAACTCGTCCGGGTCGTCCGGCGGCGTCAACTCGGAGCTGTCGACCTGCAGAAAGACGCCGCGCAGTTCCTCGGCGACGGTGCGATCGTCAATGTTCTCGAACTGGGCGATGCCGCGGCCCTGATGCCAGCGGATCGACTCGAGCACGAGTTGCTTGGGGACCTCGAACCGGATTCCGACAACGGCCGCCGGGCCGGTGCTCACCCGTCGATCCCGAGGGACCTCCGTGACGAACACCGACCCGGGGACGAAACGATCTTCCGGTTCGTCGGTCCGCACGACCACCGAGACCTCGCCCCGGAGTCCGTGCGGTTTGCCGATCTGGCCGACTGTAAGGAGCACTCAAACTTCCTTTGGCATTGCGGCGAAGCCGTTCGGGAAGCTCAGGTCAGTACGCGTCGACGATGTCGACGCGGATGCCGCGCCCACCGATCGACCCGATGACCTGCCGCAGGGCCTTGGCCGTACGTCCGCCGCGCCCGATGACCGTTCCCAGGTCCTCCGGGTGCACACGGACCTCGAGCCGCTTGCCGCGACGCGAGTCGACCAGCCGAACCCGGACGTCGTCCGGGTTGTCGACGATGCCCTTGACGAGGTGCTCCAGCGCGGGCCGGAGCGCCCCGTCAGCTCGCGTCGGCGCCGGCACCGGCAGCGTCCTCTGCGGTCTCCGCGACAGCCTCGCGGTTGGGCTCGGCAGCCTCGGCGGGCTTCGACTCGGCCTTGGCCTCGGTCT
>DASRYP010000783.1:0-4969 GCA_035687165.1 Actinoplanes sp.
GGGCGTACGCAGGGAACGCACGCCGACGGCGGAGAGCAGGAAACTCACGGCAGGCCGCCGAGTGCGGCGAGCAGCGAGACCTGAAGTTCGGGTACGTCGAGGACCAGCACCGCGACCAGTGGCAACGCGCCGAAGCCGACGCCGGTTCCGAACTCGCTGATCGCGTAGGCCGACCAGAGCCGGCGGAAGTCGGAGCCGAGTGCCACCCGGGCACCTTATGCGGGGGCGGCGCGCTCCACGATCGCGGCCGTGTCGGCGCCGCGGGGCAGGGTGCCGAACGTGTGGCCCCACTCGCCGCCGAGGCGGCTGGCGCAGAACGCGTCGGCGACCGCCGGGGGAGCGTGCCGGACGAGCAGTGACGCCTGTAGCACCAGGGCCATCCGTTCGGCCACCCGGCGGGCCTCGTCCTCGGTGGGGACGCCCTTGAGCTCGGCGATCGCGGCGTCGAGGCGACGGTCGGCGCCCGCCGCGGACGACACCTCGGTGTGGAACGCGTCCAGGCTGTCGGGCTCGCGCCGCAACGTCCGCAGGATGTCGAGGGCCTGGACGTTGCCGGAGCCCTCCCAGATCGAGTTGAGCGGGGCGTCCCGATAGAGGCGGGGCAGCCCGGAATCCTCGACGTAGCCGTTGCCGCCCAGGCATTCGAGCGCCTCGCCGACGACGACCGGCTGGCGCTTGCACACCCAGAACTTGCCGACCGCGATCGCCAGCCGCTGGAACGCCTGCTCCTCGCGGTCGACCGCCCCGGCCAGGCGCATGGCCAGCAGCGTCGCGGCCTCGCTCTCGAGGGCCAGGTCGGCCAGGACGTTGCGCATGACCGGCTTGTCGGCGAGCGGGCCGCCGAACGCGTGGCGGTGCCGGGTGTGGTGGATCGCCTGGGACAGGGCCGCGCGCATGCCGGAGGCCGAGCCGGTCACGCAGTCGAGCCGGGTCATCGCGACCATCTCGATGATCGTGCGGACGCCCTGCCCCTCGTCGCCGACCAGCCAGGCCACCGTGTCGTCGAACTCCGGCTCGCTGCTGGCGTTGCTGCGGTTGCCGAGTTTGTCCTTGAGGCGCTGGATGCGGAACGTGTTGCGGGTGCCGTCGGGGAGCACGCGCGGCACGAGGAAGCAGGAGAGGCCGGCCGGCGCCTGCGCGAGCACCAGGAACAGGTCGCACATGGGCGCGCTGGTGAACCACTTGTGGCCGCGCAGCCGCCAGGTGCCGTCGGCGGAAGGGGTGGCGCTCGTGGTGTTGGCCCGCACGTCCGAGCCGCCCTGTTTCTCGGTCATGCCCATGCCGGCCAGGAGACCGGCCTTCGAGGCCGGAGGGCGCAGACCCGGATCGTACGATCGGGAGGTGAGCAGGGGCTGGTAGGCCGCGGCCAGGTCGGGGGCGTGCCGCAGCGCGGGGACCACGGCGTAGGTCATCGAGACGGGGCAGGAGTGGCCGGCCTCGACCTGCGACCAGACGTACAGCCCGGCGGCGCGGGCCACGTGCGCGCCCGGGCGGTCGTCGCCCCACGGCGCTCCGGCCAGGCCCTCGCCGACCGCGACCGCCATCAGCCGGTGCCACGACGGGTGGAAGTCGACCTCGTCGACGCGATGCCCGTACCGGTCGTGGGTGATCAGCCGTGGCTCGTGGCGGTTGGCCTCGTCGGCCCAGCGCTGCGGCTCGGCCGTGCCCGCCAGTTTCCCGAGCCGGTGCAGGTCGCCGGCCGCCCAGGGAGCGCCCTCGCGGCGCACGGCCGCGAGCAGGGCGTCGTCGGCCGCGACGTCGTAGTCGACGAGCGGGGGCGGCTGGTTGAAGACCTCGTGCGTCACCACCGGAATGTACCCCCGGGTAACTTTCCGGGCCATCGACCGGTGCTGCCGGTGATCAGTTCGCGCGGGATGTCGGCGTGACCGGCAGCTTCTTCCGGCCCGAGGTGCGACAGAATGGATCTCAGGGCAGGAAAGACCTCAAGATCCACTTCTGACCGACGGAGTTCACCTTGCCGAAACCTCTGGTCGCACCTCGCTGGATAGAGTCCCGCCATTCTCGACAACGTTGATCCCTTCATCGGCACCGCGGCGACGGACCTGCCTCCCGCCCGCGGACTGGCCGCCACCTGGTGGTGGCCCAAACCCCAGGTGGGTAACACCCACCCCGGGGCGACCTCGCCGCTCGGCATGGTCTCCGCCTGCGCCTACTCGGGGGCGTACCCGACCGGCTACGGGCTCTACACCAAGAACACCGAGGGCGTGCCCGAGACGATGTTCGACCGGATCCAGGCGTCCGGTTTCACCCACTTCCAGCAGTCCGGCACGGGCGCGATCCGCAAGTACTACAACTACGTCCGCCTGACCCCGATGCTCCAGCCGCTCGACGAACTCGGGCAGTCCTGGACGCTGCACGACGAGGTCGCCGAGCCCGGCTACTACGCCGCCACCCTCGACACCGGCATCCGCAGCGAGATCACCGTCGGCGAGAAGGTCGCCGTGCACCGCTACACGTTCCCCGAGCACAGCAGCGCCCGTCTGGTGATCGACATGTCCTGCGGCGGGCTCGCCACCGAGCTGGGCCGCACAGTTCCGCTGCGCGCCCAGATCGAGAGCATGGGCCACGGCCGGGCGCAGGGCACCGTCGTGATGGAGGGCGTGCCGCTCTCGGTCTACGTCGAGGTCGACAGCCCCAACTGGCGGCAGATGCTCTGGTACGACCGGCGGCTGATCGACGGTGGCACCCGGCTCGACTTCGACAGCATCCGGCACACCAACCTGCGCCCGTTCGGCATGCTGTTCCGTGGCTCGGCCCGCCCCGGCCAGACGATCGAGGTGCGGCTGGGCTTCTCGCTGCGCGGCTGCGAGCAGGCCCGGGAGAACCTGGAACGCGAGTGCGGCACCGACCGTCCGGCCTTCCCGGCCGTGCGCGCCAAGACACGGGCCCGCTGGCGCGAACACCTGGACAAAGTCAAGGTCGACGGGGGTACGTCCGCCCGGCGCGGCGTGTTCTCGACGGCGCTCTACCACTCGCTGATCAAGCCGTGCTTCGCCGACGACGAGAGCCCGTTCTGGCCCAACTCCGGGCCGTACGCGTTCGACGTCTGCACGATGTGGGACATCTACAAGACCCAGATCCCGCTGCTCTCCCTGCTCGTGCCCGACCGCGCCGCCGACCTGCTCGAATCGCTCATCCGGGTCTGCGAGGAGGAGGGCAACTTCCCGATCGGCTACCGGATGGCCCGCGGCGCCGACCGGTTCTTCCGGCAGGCCAGCGCGCTCGCCCACACGGCCCTGGCGGACGCGCACGCGCTGGGCTCCGCGGGCATCGACTGGTCCTGGGCGCTCGTGCACATGGTCGACGACCTGCGCCGCATGTACGGCGAGGACTTCTACGAGCACGGCGTCGTGCACCCGATCACCCACACCCTGGATCTGGCGTACGGGTATCACTGCACCGCCCGGGTGGCCCGCGCGCTCGGTGACCACCGCCTCGCCGCCGACCTGGAGGAACGCAGCAAGGGCTGGGTCAACGCCTTCGACCCGGACAGCGGCCTGCTCCGGAACTCCGAGTTCTACGAGGGCGGCAAGTGGAACTACTCGTTCCGGCTGCTGCACGACATGCGCGCGCGCATCGAGGTGGCCGGCGGCGACACCCGGTTCATGAAGAAGCTCGACCGGTTCTTCGGCTACGGCGCCGAGACGGTCAAGCAGCCCGGCCGGCGCCCGGCCGGCGCCGAGATGGCCGCCGGTTACGCCCTCAAGCGCTTCGAGGGCCTGAACAACGAGCCGGACATGGAAGCCCCCTGGGCCTACCACTACTCCGGCCGCCCCGACCGTACGGCGGAGATCGTGCACTCCGCGCTCACCTGGCAGTTCGGCACCGGGCCCGGCGGGCTGCCGGGCAACGACGACTCCGGCGGGCTGTCGGCCTGGTACGTCTGGGCCTCGCTCGGCCTGTTCCCGGTCGCCGGCCAGCACCTGTTCCTGGTCAACACACCCGCCTTCGAACGCGCCGAGCTGCAGGTCCCCGGCGGCGACTTCGTCATCGAGACCAGCGGCCACCGGGAGACCCCGATCGGCGTCGACGGCCTCGACCGCGAACCGCCGCCGCTCTACGTCCAAGAAGCCACCCTGAACGGCAAACCCTTGCACGCCACCCATCTGAGCGCCGCCGACGTGCACCGCGGCGGCCGGTTGCACCTGCGTCTGGGTCCGGAGCCGTCGAGCTGGGGAAGCGGGAACCGCCCGCCTTCCCTGTCCGATCCGCCCCATCCGGAGGAAGCGCGTTGAACAAGCCCGACCGTCGTCTCGTCATCGTGGTCCGTGCGGACCCGGTGATCTGCGGCCACTCCGGCGAGGCCCGCAACCTCGCCGAGGTCGCGCTCACCCGGGGCTTCACGGACGTACGCCTGCTGACCTGGCCCGTCCCGGTACTGCAGGCCGCCGGCCTGCCGCTCAAGCCGCTCGACCGGCTGCTGCCCTACAGTCCCGGCATCACCGTCGAACGGCCCGAGGCCGTCGGCGACTACCGGGTGCCCGACGGGCGGCACCTCGCCGGCCTGACCGGACGCCTCGTCGAGCTGCTCGCCGAGCCGATCCCGACCGTCTGCCTGTCGATGTACACGGTGCCGCACACGCAAGTGGTGGTCGACGCGGTGAACGCGGCCCGGACGGCCGGCTTCGCGCCGCAGGTGCACACGATCGCGAAGGCGGTCGGCTCCGACGTCACCAACGTCATCCGCTCCGCCCTGCGCGAGCGCCGCTTCGGCGCGGCCGTCGCGACGCTGGCGACGTTCCTCGCGCACGACCGAGTGGTCGCCGTCTCGCAGTACACCCGCGACGAGATCGTCGCCGCCGCCGAGCGGGTCGACGCCGCCTGCGGGACCGGCTTCGCCGACGCCTGCCGCGACCGCGTGACGGTCAGCTACCCGCCGGTCGACACCTCGGCGTTCCTCGACCTCGACCCGGCCCGGGTGGACGCCGCGCTCGCCCGTCGTGGACTG
>DASRYP010000784.1:0-4297 GCA_035687165.1 Actinoplanes sp.
TGATGACCCTCATGACCGCCGGACAGGAGGCACGCCCGTGAGCGTCGCCCCGACCAACGCCGACTTCATCGTCGGCCGGCCGCCGGCCGTTCCCGACGACCGCGTCCCTGGCCGCCGTCGCTTCCAGCTCAACCTGCGGCAGAGCGGCATCTACATCGCGTTCGCGGCGATCGTGCTGCTGTTCACGATCCTCACCGGCGGCGACATGCTCGCGCCGCAGAACATCAGCAACATCATCGTCCAGAACTCGTACATCCTGATTTTGGCCATCGGCATGATCCTGGTGATCATCTCCGGGCACATCGACCTCTCGGTCGGCTCGATCGTGGCGGCCACCGGCGCGGTCGCCGCCGTGCTCATGGTCGACCACAACGTGCCGTGGCCGCTGGCCCTGCTGATCACGCTGGTGATCGGCGGGCTGATCGGGGCGTGGCAGGGATACTGGGTGGCGTACTTCGGCATTCCGGCCTTCATCGTCACGCTCGCCGGCATGCTGCTGTTCCGCGCGGTGACATACACGATCCTCGGCAACCGCGGCCTCGGCCCGTTCCCCGACGAGGTGCGGACGCTGTCGAACGGGTTCACCGCCAGCTACCTGGGCAACGTCGGGCTGGGCGCGCTCGGCGGGGCCGACCTGTTCAGCCTGCTGGTCGGGGTGGTCGCCGTGGCCGGCATCGTGACGGTGCAGTGGCGCTCGCGCGCCGGCCGGGTGCGTTACGGCCAGGCCGTCGAGCCGCTCCCGCTGTTCGTGACGAAGATCGTGATCGCCGGGGTGGTGGTCATGTTCGTGATCATCCAGCTCGCGCGGTTCCGCAACCTGCCCTGGGTGCTCGTGCTGCTGGCCGGGCTCGTCCTCGGCTACACCGTGCTGACCAACCGGGCCGTCTTCGGCCGCCAGATCTACGCGGTCGGCGGGAACCTGCAGGCGGCGACGCTCTCCGGCGTCAAGGTCAAGTCGGTCGTCTTCTGGATCTTCGTCAACATGGGCGTGCTGGCCGCGCTGGCCGGCATCATCTTCGCGGGCCGCCTCAACCAGGCGAACCCGACCGGCGGCGACCAGTTCGAACTCGACGCGATCGCGGCCGCCTTCATCGGCGGTGCGGCCGTCCAGGGCGGCGTCGGCAAGGTCGTCGGTGCCATCACCGGCGGCCTGATCATGGGCGTGATCAACAACGGGATGAGCCTGATCGGCGCCCCCAGCGAACAGGTCATGCTGGTCAAGGGCGCGGTCCTGCTCGCCGCGGTCGCCTTCGACGTCTGGACCAAGCGACGCGCGGGCGCCAGCCGCTGACGCGAGACCCCACGAAGGTGCGGACAACCGCACCTTCGTGGGGGGCCAACTGATGGTGCTCGGTGAGATCGTCAAACGGCGTCCCCTTGGTGACGGGACGGTCGGGGAAGGCGCGTCGCAGCGCCGCGGAGGCGACGGGCAGAGCCTCCACGCCCGACACCGCGGAGAGACGGCGCAGTAGGACGTCGAACGCGTCGTCGGCCCGGACCGACCGCAGCGCGAGAGCCGCATAGCCCGCCAGATCGCCATCGAGATAGGGGACGTCGGTGCGGTCGGCGCCCCCGGCCCACCGCAGCAGCTCGTCGCTCACCCGGGACCCCGGGTGTTCGGGAAACCCGGCCGTCTTCAAGGCTCGAGTGGCGCTGCCGCGTCGGTGTGCTCGGGGAACCACCCGAGGGCGCTGGCCGCCCCGCGTCGCACGGCAGCGTCGGGGCGGGGCCCAACAGCGAGACGAAGTGCGGCACCCCCGCGCGGACCGCATCGTAGGCGTTCAGCTCGATGCGCGCCCGCAGCCGATCCTGATCCTTTTCGTCCGGAGCATCGAGACGCTCCGGTGCGCCCCCGCCGGCGCTCTGCAGTTCCGCGCCCCCGCGCCCCGTCGCTCTGCAGTTCCGCGCCGCCGACGGCACCCGCGCGCAGAGGCGGACGGCTGGGCTCACTTGTGGCGCGTGGGCCGTGGCGCGACGACGAACCCGATATACCAGACTGCGACCGCTGCGGTCGCACGACTGCCGAATTCAGTTATCACCTGAGTGGGCCGTGCTGGAAGGCTCGCGGATGAGGGAGTCACCCGCGAGCCGGTTACGTCAGCGGGTCAGGCGGAAGCTTTGGGCTGCGCTGCCGTTGCAGCTGTACTGGACGAGTTGGACGCCGTCGGACTGGGACGCGCCGGGGACGTCGAGGCACTTGCCGCTGTTGCGGTTGAGGAAGTGGTAGTAGCCGCTGCCCTCGCTGACGGGCTGCCACTGTTGGTTGTTGCCACCGCCGTACGCCCAGGTCTGGATCGGGGCGTTGTCGGCGGTGGAAACGTTGGTCACGTCGAGGGCCTGGGCGCTGTTGCCGCGCTGGTTGATGCGGACGAAGCCGCCGCTCGTGGGGGCGAACTGGTACTGCTGGGCGGTGCTGCCGGTACAGCCGTTCTGCTGGATCGCGGTGCCGTTCGTGGTGCCGGCGGCCCGGGCGTCCAGGCATTTGGCGCTGTTCTTGTTCACCACGGGGTACCAGGCGGCGGGGTCGATCGGCGGCCCGGCGGGGGGCTGGCCGCCGCCGGTGCCACCGCCGAGCCAGACGATGCTGTTGATGAGCCACTGGTTCTGTTGCGGGCTGGCGAACGTGGACGACGTACGCGTGTTGGTCGCGTAGTTCATCGCGTTGTGGCCGAAGTTCGTGTAGATCATCTTGTGGTTCCGGTTGGACCAGATCAGCGGGTAGAAGCCGCTGCGCCACTGCTGGCTCGCGTCGGTGCCGACCGGGAAGCTGGAGACGTCGATCGAGGCCAGGATGTCGATGTCGGGGTTCTGGCGCAGGTCGCGGTTCCACGAGTACCACTCGCTGACCGACGACTGGATCGTCGCGGGCAGTGAGGCCGTCGTGGGGTGCGTGCGGTTCTCGATCTTCAACGTCTCGGCGGTCGGGCCCCACGTGTTGGTGGCGAAGTTGCCCGAGCCCAGGAACGTGTTGTAGTACCAACTCCAGTTGTTGGCGTTGTCGGTCCAGGCGCTGACGTGGAAGCCCAGCCAGGCGCCGCCGTTCTGCATGTAGGTCTGGAAGGCGGCCCGGCGGTCGGCCGGTGGTCCGTCGTCCAGGAACATGATGACCTTGTAGGCGGCCAGGCCGGAGGCGCTGAGGCGGCTCCAGTCGGTGGTGGCCTCCCAGGTGAAGCCGTTCTGGGCGGCGGCCTGGGGGAACCAGTCGCGCGCTTCCTTGCCGAAGTCGATGTGCGCGGCGTCCCAGGTTCCGTTGTAGAAGGCGAGCACTTTGAACGGCTCGGCGGCGAGAGCGGGCTGCGCGGGGATGGCGACGGCGGCGATCAGGACGGTTACCGCGAGCAGGGCGCGTTTGAGCAGACGCATGGCAAGTACCTCATGGGGATGAGTACGGGGATGGGGAGCGGCGCCGCGCCTTCATCTTGATGGATAGACGTTGATCGAAACAAGCAATAGTTAATTTAATTTCCAGAAGACCAAGCCGGCTCCGGCGGACCAAGCCGGCTCTCCGGCAGACCGAGCCGACCTGGAAAGGCGGAGGGCGCGGGCGCTGGGCCGTCCTGGAGGGCGGAGGGCGGAGGGCCGGGTGCTGGGGCCGAGTGCTGGGCCGGGGCCGGAGGTCGGGGGTTGGGTCGGCCTGGAGTGCCGAAGGTCCGGGGCAGAGGGCGCGGTGGCGGTCCGGCCGGCCGGCTCCGGTCCGGCCGGCCGGCTCCGGGGTCGAGGTGGCGGCCGTGCGACCGCATTTCCGCTGACCGGCGGTCCCGGCCAGCGAAATTGAGTCCGGTAATGGAGATCGAATACGGGGCATGATCCGTTCGGGGCCGTCGTTGTCGCACTCGCTATTACGCAGGCAGCCGGAATACATTGGACGAACGGTTGATTCATGGCGATGATCGGCTTTCGGGGCGGTCAGCGGCCCCTTGATCGGCGAGCGGGCCAGGGCGGCGCTTACCTCGGGTCCGATCATCGACTACTATCAGTATCTTGTCATTGAGCTGCTGTTCTGCGACACAAGAAGCGACAATCCTCAATACTGCGAGCGTCCGGGAATGTGGCCCTCCGGTCGATCTCATCGGTGCTGTTATCGGACTCCGAGGTCCATTGATTCCGGCTCGTGCTTGGGTATATTTTCCCCGCATCGACATCGCGATCACCGGGGGAATGTCGCTGACAGGATCCTGCTTCGAAGGCTTGTCGATCTTTATTCCTGATCACTCGCAATCAGGCTACGAATGGCGGTGAGCTTCGTGATGCTCGCAAAGCCACGGGCAGGTCGGCGGCTGTCGTCCGCCTGCGCCGC
>DASRYP010000785.1:0-4951 GCA_035687165.1 Actinoplanes sp.
GAGCGGCGGATGATCCCAGCCGAACCACCGCGGAATCTCGGTGACCCCGAGCGCTCCGGCCGCCGCTCCGGCCGCCGCCAGCCCGGCCCCGCGGAGCAATCCCCGCCGACTTACCCGTTCCATCTGCTCGTGCCCGTCCCCGGTGTGAAACGCCCGCACCTCGCGTACGCGCCACCACAGTCGTCGATCAGGGCAAGTCGAGCCATCCCTCCTGGGTCCGAAGAGATCAACCTCACCTCGGCCGAAAGAACGAGAGGTGAGCGGCACCGGTTTCCCGATGCCGCTCGGTCTCTACGGTCAGGAACCGGCCGTGCACAGCTTGTCGATGGTGTCCGCGTCGGCGGAGATCTTCGTCGTGGCGGCGGCGTCGGGCGCCTTGCCGGCCTTGGCGTCGGCCATCATCTTGCTGTAGTCGTCCGCCAGCGTCTTCATCGCGCTGCGTACGTCGTCGTTCTTGGCCTCGGCGGACGCGGCGTTCAGCTCGTCGATCGCGGTCACCACCGTTTCCGGCGTCGGGTTCTTGGCCATCTTGAAGATCGCCGCCTTGCCGCTGGCGCATCCGGGATCGATGAGCGTCGACTTCGACAGGGTGTAGGCCAGGGTGCCGATCACGGCCATGGCCACGACCGAGACGACGACGCCGGTGACGGCCAGGCCACGGCCGCGCCGCTTGCCCTTGCCGGTCTGGGTGATGGCGATCAGGCTCAGGACGAAACCGATGACCGGGATGATGACCGCCAGGATCACGCCCGCGATGGACAGGCCGCTGAAACCCTGCTCCTGCTGCGTCGGGATCGGCGGCGGGAAGCCGGGGCCGGCCGGGGGCACGAAGGGCGGCGTCTCGGTGGAGGGGTTGGGCGTCGGGGTCACGGGCTGCGACACTATGTCGTCCTATCAGGAGATTCTCAGGTTGAGCGGCTCGGATCGTACTTGGTCCGCTGTCGGCCCGCTGCCCCTGTTGCGACGAAGGTATTGGCATGGGGAAGTACTTTGCGTAGTTCATGCCTCGAAGCAGCGAATAGCCTGTGACATGGCCAATAGCTCAGCGCGGCACCGCTCGGGCTACCTCTGCGGCGCCCCGATAATGTCGTGGCATGTCTGAGGCCGGTTCGTTCGACGCTGTGCTGTTCGACTGCGACGGGGTCCTGGTGGACTCGGAGAGCATCACGAACGGGGTTCTGCGGTCGATGCTCCACGAGCTCGGCTGGCAGATCAGCCCGGCCGATAGCTTCCGGCTCTTCGTCGGCCGGGCCCTGCGGGACGAGACCGCGATCATCACCGCGCACACCGGCTTCGTGGTCACCGACGACTGGCTGGACGAGTTCCGCCGCCGCCGCAACGAGGCCCTGGCGGCCTCCCTGGAGCCGATCCCCGGCGCGGTGGCCGCGGTCCACGAGATCGACGCCCGGATGGACGGCCGGATCGCCTGTGCCAGCGGCGCCGACCTCGGCAAGGTGCGGTTGCAGCTGCACAAGGTCGGGCTGGAGCAGGTCTTCGCCGGCAAGACGTTCAGCGGCATGGACCAGCCCCGCAGCAAGCCGGCCCCCGACGTCTACCTGGCCGCGGCGGCGTTCCTGGGGATCGACCCGGCCCGGGCCGCCGTCATCGAGGACACGGTCCCCGGCGTCACCGCGGGCGTGGCCGCCGGTGCGACCGTCTTCGGCTTCTGCCCGCCGGGCAGCCCCGCCCACCACCCGGCGCAGGCCCTGCTGGACGCCGGGGCCACCCACGTCTTCCCGGCGATGGCGGACCTCCCGGCCCTGGTGGGCCGCCGGAGCCTGGTCGCCGGGGAGTAGACCGCGCCGGCCGCGTGCTTGGCGGAGGACCGCAACCGCGAGGTCACCTCCGGCGATCCGACCGCTCGTCCGGACCCGCGGGCGGCGAAACGATGACCGGGTAATACCTCGTTTGAATCATGCGTACGAACGCGCCCGCGCGAGAGAGTTGGTCCGGGCGGGAGGGGAGGAGCGATTCGTTGTGATCACCGCGATCCTGATCGGGCTGGGCGCCGGCGTGGCCACGACGATCGGCGGGCTCGTCGCCCTGCGGGTGACGGATCGCCGGCACCTGGTGCTCGGCGCGGCCGGCGGGGTCATCCTCGGCGTCGTCGCGTTCGATCTGCTTCCTGAGGCGTTCGAGGGGTCGCACACGACGTTCCGCGGGATCCCGATCACGATGGTGCTGTTCGTCGCCGGCTTTCTGACCATCCATGTCATCGAGAAGGGCGTCGAGCTGCATCGCGGCAGCGGGTCGCACTATCGGGAGAACCGGCACGACCTGCGCCCGCTCGGTCTGCTGGCCGGGGCGGCGCTGGTGGGGCACAGCTTCCTCGACGGGCTCGGCATCGGGATCGCCTTCTCGGCGGGAGCGAGCGTCGCGGTCACGGTGGCCATCGCGGTGCTCGCGCACGACTTCGCCGACGGGTTCAACACGTTCACCCTGACCGTGATGTACGGCAACGGGCGCCGCCGAGCCGTCCTGCTCCTCGCCGCCGATGCGCTGGCCCCAGTGGCCGGCGCGGCGGTGGGAGCGGCGATCCACCTGTCGACGGCGACGATATCGCTGTATCTGGCGTACTTCGCCGGGTTTCTGCTCTACATCGCGACCGGGCACATCCTGCCCGAGGCGCACGCGGACCACCCGTCGTGGGGAACTCTGGCCGCCACGGTCGGGGGCACAGCGTTCATGTTCGCGGTCATCTCGATCATCGGTTGAGTACGCGTACGCATCCCCGATCGACCGGCGTCGACCAGACTGGGCCGCATGAGCCAGCGCAGCCGTACGCCGTTCCTGCTCGCCGCTGCCCTCGCCGCCGGTCTTCTCTCGGGATGCTCGTTTCGCGAGGCGATCTGCGGCTCGGACGAGTACCCGGTCGCCGCGGTGGAAAGCACCACCGGGCGGGCGTGCGTGCCGGACGGCGAGGATCCCCCGGTCGGCTATGTGCGGTTCCCGGCGGGGAAGGTCCCCAAGCACGTCGACGACGAGTGGGACCGCTACTGGCACGAGCATAAGCTGAACGATCGCGGCCAAGAGGTGTCCTGACCGGCTACGGGGCGTCCCGGTCCCACGGGGGGACCGGGACGCACACCTCAGCGGTCGATGCCGTGCACCGCGGGAACGGACAGGGTCCGGGCCTCGGGGGTGCCGCCCAGGATGATCTGGCGCAGCGCCGAGTTGTTGGTTGTGTTGAGCTCGGCCAGTTTATCCTCGGGGTTGGCCAGCACCTGGATGTAGTAGGTGCCGTTCGGCACGTCGGTGATCTCGAACGACTGACCCGGCCGGTCCTGGCTGTAGGTGTCGCCGTTGCCGATGTCGAGCACCTCACGCACGGCGACGACGGTGTTCGCGCCGCACGAGGTGGACAGGTCGGTGTTCTCCGGACGCCACTTCGCGTTCGGGATGGTGAAGTCGACCGCGTCCGTGTTGGCCAGGCAGAACGCCTCCTTGCCGCTGCGCACGGCGAGCTTCTGGGCCGAGTCGAGCAGGTTGTACTGCGCGAAGTCGGTGAAGTGCCAGTGCTGGTGACCGTCGCGTGCGTCCCACTCCATCGTGCCGGCCGGGCGGCTGCCGACCTGGTTACCCTTGGCGTCGAAGAAGTACTGGTACGCGTCCATCAGCTCGGTGCCGCTGCGGCGGAAACCGTCGACCAGCAGCGGGGACGTGCCCGCGTTCCACACCGTCGCCCCGAAGTTGACGTATGCCTTGCCGTCCTCCTGTGACAGCGAGATCCCCCACGCGGGCAGCGAGCGCAGGTCCGGCCGCGGACCGCCGGACGGGGTCGCCTTCAGCGGGACGGGGCGCTTGGCCGGGGCGCGGAGCTCCGGCACGTACGCGGAGACCTGCCGCTCGGCGTCGCCCTCGCCGTCGTGCAGCGAGTGGGCGTCGGGCGGAAGCACGCGGGCCCGGGCCGCGGCGGCCTTGCGCTCCTCGCCCGCCACCACGGTCAGCCCGACCTTGGCGCTCGCCTGGTCCTTCGGAATGCCGAGCAGCGAGCGGTACGCCGGGTTCACCGTGGCGGTCGCGGTGTACTGGCCAACCGGCAGATCGAACGGATGCGCCTCGTCGTACGGGGGCTGGTCGTTGATGGCCGCGTCCCAGCCGGCCTGCACGCCCCAGACCGCGCCGAGCGTGAACGGGTTGTAGTCATAGCGCCCGCAGTAGTTCGGGTACGGGTTGGCGGCCGGAGCGTCCGGCCGGGTCCGCGCCGACGCATAGGTGTTGCCGCAGAACGAGGTCTGGTACTCCGCCACGACCTTCCCGGCCTGGTCGGCGATGGAGATGGTGGTGAAGTCCTTGAGGCCGGAGAGGTCGGTGACCAGACCGTCCGGCAGCGCGACCTTCTTCTTCTTGCCGTTCTCCACCACGGTCCGCTCGGCCACGATCGGCTTGTCGTAGCCGGTGCGGTGGGCCCAGATCTCCAGCGGGTCCTTGCCGGCGATCACGTGCAGGCCCAGGTCTAAGAGGAGGTAGACGTCGCCGCCCGAAACGTACCGCGCGGCGGTCACCTGCCCGGTGGCGGCGACGAACGAGAGCGGGGGAGGGGTGGTTCCGGCCTGCGCCACGCCCACCCCGACGGCGGTCAGGGCCAGAGCTGCGGTCACCGCGCCGTACGTCATGAGACGTGAACGCCGGCGCCGTTGTTTCAGCGGGTCTGTCATGAGGTCCTTCCGGTCGGGCGGCCACCGGTGGGTCGGCCGCTACCGGGACATCCAAAAGAGACAGCTGTCAGGTTCCTGTGAGATAGATGAGCGTTGGCACGAATCCGTGAGTTGTCTCCCGCTCGGGGCCGAGCCGGGAATCGCCCGAAGGTCCGATGCGTCGATGTCCTGCCGCCGCGCTCGGCTGACGGTGAGTCCAGGCTGCTCCGATCGGGTTCCGGGGCGCCGAACAGGCGTAAGCTCAGGGTTGTCGCTCGAGTTCCCGGCGGTGTGCCGAGTCGTGCCGGCCGCCC
>DASRYP010000786.1:0-5985 GCA_035687165.1 Actinoplanes sp.
GGGTGCACCGGGAAGTGCGCCGAGGTGGGTCTGCATGATTTCGCCGAGGCTGTGCCTCCGCTGATCTGGCCGGACGACGCGATCTACACGCAGCGTCCAGCACCGCCCACACCAGCAGCACCGCCCACACCGGGAGCACCAGTAGCAGCGCCGGGGGCGCCAGGGGCGCCGGGCCGGTTCGTTGCGGACGGGCGAGACCTGCGGCCAGGCAGCGAACAGCAGGCCTGTCGCCCGATACCAGCCAGCGAGGCAGCCGCCGCGCGCCGGGCGGGAAGCACAACGCGCACCGAGCCCGCACCCCGGACAGAAACCGCTGCTCAGACGGCACCGGCACACCAGGCCGCACCGGCACACCGGGCCGAACCCGCACACCAGCAGGCCGAAGCCGCGCCCCGGACAGAAACCGCTGCTCACACCGCACCGGCACACCGGGCCGAGCCCGCACACCAGCAGGCCAACCCGATACGCCAGGCCGAACCCGCACACCAGCAGGCCGAAGCCGCACGCCAAGCTGGAGCAGCGGTACCGCCCCACGCCAAAGCCGCCGGGCACGCGGGGGGCCCCGGCCAGGATGAGCCCGGTCACCGCCCGGCGCTCACCCGGCCGACAACATCGGCTACGCGCCGCCACATCCCGACCTGCCACGTCGACACCGGCCGACTCACCGAGGACTCCCTGCACGGCAGCGCGCCACCACCGGCAAAAGCCGATCCGCGACGGAGTACAACACACCTCGACCACACATCCCTGGCACCGCACAGACCACCACAGAAGAAGACCGGCACCATTCACTTCGGGGCCAACCCGCGCCGCTCCGAGAAAGGGCAATTGATCCCCCGACGACCGAACGTAAAGGAAAGATCACCCCCGCGTCGCCCCCGCCGCCGTTCGCAGTTAGCAGAGCGGTGGACAGTTCTAGACAGGCGGCGACAATAGCCCTTCGTCGACCTGGCCGGACGCACTCAGATCGGCAGTTGGGCGCCCTCTCGGGAGAGATGCTGGAATGCTTTGCGGCAGTGCGTCGCCGAGAAGGCCATTCAAAAGTCGGTCGACACTCACTGCCCGCCGGGCAGAAGGCCTGCAGCCCCGTCTTCCCCGACGTGTTACGCACCGTCACCGCCCTGGAGATCTTCAGAACCACCACACCGGGGTTGAATGACCCTCCCTGGCCGAGTGCGTTGCCAGGCCGAATGCGTTGCCGGGATGCGGGGCCGGGATGCGGGGCCGGGCCGGGGGCGCGCTGCGGCCGTGAGGGGCGCTTTGGTCGCGGCGGCAGCCGCCGGAGGCGGTGTTCGTAACTTTGCGGTTGTCGGAGTTGACGAGGCGTACTTCCGGGGTTGGGGCTTGATCTTCAGGTTTGTGGCGTGAGTGCCGAACAGGTGCGTGTGAGCATTCCGTTTCTGGCGGCGAGCCTGATCGTGCGGGACGAGGCGGCTGAGTTGCCGGGATGTCTGGCGTCGCTTCGTGGGATCGTCGACGAGGTGCATGTGTATGACACCGGGTCGATCGACGGGACGGCTCAGCTCGCCTCTGAGCTTGGCGCGATCGTCACCCTGGGTCGGTGGACCGATGACTTCGCCGCGGCGCGCAATGGGGCCCTGGAGGGGTGGAGCGCTCTCTGGGTGTTGAGCGTCGACGCCGATCAGCGTTATGCCGGAGATTCTTCGCGGTTGAGGACGTTGCTGGCGGAGAGTTCGGCGGAAGTTGTCGAAGTCGAGGTGGACAACGCGCACGACGAATTGGCGTATACGAATACTGCCGCGCATTTGTTCCGGCCGGGGGCTGTGCGGTGGCAGGGGCGAGTGCACGAGCGGCTGATCGCGCTGGACGGTGGCCCGCCGCGGACCGTCGCGGCTCCCCGGGCAGCCGTCGTGCTGGAGCACGGGGGCTACGCGTGTCCCGAGGTGCGCGCGGCCAAGGCGGCGCGGAACGCCGAGCTTGGCCGGCAGTCGCTGAATGAGCTGGTGTCTGCGGGCACGGATCTTCCCGCGATTGCCCGCACCCTGCTCGACCTGGGGCGCAGTCTCGTCGGTGCGGGGCGTCAGCAGGAGGCGGTCGACACCTTCGAGACGTTGCGCGAGCTTTTTCCGGGCACTCCGGAGTGGCTGCACGGTACCGATTTCCTGGCTCGCCTGGTGCTGGCCGCGGGGCTGGACGAGGTCTGCCTCACCCTGGTCGAGCAGATGCGCGCGGCCGGCGCGGGCCGCGCCTATTGTGACTGGCTCGCGGCGCAGGCACTGGCTCAGCTGGGCGACGTCGGGGGCGCCACCCGGCTGCTGGACGGCGTACTTGAGGTTGTGGACACCTGCGGTCGTCGTCAGGATCCGCGGGCTCTGGTCGAATTGCGAGGGTTGCTGGCTTCGCTCACTCAGGCTGCCTGACCCTCACGACGGCGGGCCGGAACGGTCCTCCTGCCTGACCTTCACGACGGCGGGCCGGAACGGGTCCTCCTGCCTGACCCTCACGACGGCGGGCCGGAACGGTCCTCCCACGTACACAAGCACATGCGGTTGCCCTCAGGGTCAGCCAGCACCCAGAACGCCGGCGCCTCGGCATCACTGACCACCGTCCCGCCCGCGGCCACCGCAGCGTCGATCCTCGACCGTACCTCGGACGGGTCGATCCACACGTCGGGATGCCAGCGTTGCCGCGGCTCCTCCCGCCCGGACTGCTGGAACCAGACCGCGGGCAATTGCTCGGCCGGGTCGGTCAGGTCGTCACCCACCGCGTACTCCCCGCCGAACCTTGTCTCCAGCCCCAGCACGGCCGCCCAGAACGGTCGCACCGCCTGCTGCTCGGGGCTGTCCAACGCCCACTCGAGCCGGGAAACACCGGCGACCGACAGCCGCAGGCCGAGTGCCGAGGCGACCGACGAGATCGCCCGGGCCAGCCGCACGTCTCGGGACGTCACACCGCCCACGTCGTGGCTGGTCAGGCGGATGTCGACCGCGGGGTAGCGCAGGGTGACGTCGGGGTGGTGGTTCATCTGCTCGGCCACCTCGCCGATCGCGTTCACTAGGGTGAGCCCCGTACCGAAGTCCTGGGTCTCGATCCTGGTCTGCAGCCCGCCGGGCAGGTGGACCCACCCGTCCAGCTTCTCGGCCGCGATCTGCCTTCCGTCCAGCTTTGTCATGTGCCCATAGTCGCCCAAAAAGCGGTCAACCAGTGGGCCGGATCCGGTCGTCACGGATGTGCTCGTAGCCCATCGAGGTACGCACGTCGGACACCTTCGGCACCCTGACCGACCCCGCGGCCGAGGCGCACCGCCGGGCCTCGTTCGCGGGCACCGCCGAGGTGCTCGGCATCCCGCTGGATGGCTTCTGGGCCGTGATGGCCGAGACCTTTCCGGAGCGGATCATCGGCCGGCTCGGCGACACCCGCCATACGCTGCCCGCCGTGGCTCGGCGCTGTGGCTCGGCGCTGCGGAGTCGCTCCCACCGACGAGCAGATCGACGCGGCCGTGGCCGCCCAGAACCGAGGGGCCGAGCAGGTACGCCGGCCACGGCCGGGCGCCCTCGACCTGCTCGACCAGTTGCGTGGTGAGGGGTGGCGGCTCGGGCTGATCAGCGACTGCTCCAGTGAGCTGTGCGAGGCATGGCCCACCACCCCGTACGCCCCTCGCCTCGACGCCGTCGTCTTCTCCTGGGAGGAGGGCCACCGCAAGCCTGATCCGCGGCTCTACGCGACTGCGGCGGAGCGGCTGGGCGTGCCGGCGAGCAAGTGTTGGTTCGTGGGTGATGGGGGCAGCCGGGAGCACGGCGGCGCCCGCCGGGCCGGGATGCGGCCGGTGCTGGTGACCAACGCAGCCTATCCCGAGGCGGACGGCCTGCGCAGCGACCCGGACCCGTATCGGCCGGCGGCGGTCGTCAATGACCTGCTCGAACTGCCCAACCTGATCGAACTGCCCAACCTGCTCGAATGAGGACATGACGAAACCCCGCTCCGACCCAGCGGAGCGGGGTTTCGACCCTATGTCAAGCTGGCGCTACCGCTCGTGTACGACGCATCGTCAGCACATACTCGACCAGCGAGATGAGGACGTTCTTTGTCGACTCACGGTTACGCGCGTCGCAGCTCACGACCGGGACGTCACTCGAGACCGCCAAGGCGTCCCGCACGTCCTGGGCATTGTGATACTGCATGCCGTCGAAGCAGTTGATCGCCACCAGGTAAGGAAGGCGGCGATGCTCGAAGAAGTCGATCGCGGCGAAACAGTCGGCGAGACGCCGAGTGTCCACCATCACGACCGCACCGATCGCGCCTCGCACCAGTTCGTCCCACATGAACCAGAAACGCGTCTGGCCCGGTGTTCCGAACAGATAGAGGATCAGGTCGCGATCAATGCTGATCCGGCCGAAGTCCATGGCGACAGTGGTCGTCATCTTCCCCGGAACCTGCCGGTTGTCGTCGACACCCACACCCGCCGAGGTCATGATGGCCTCGGTGGTGAGCGGGGTGATCTCCGAGACCGACCCGACCAGCGTCGTCTTACCGACGCCGAACCCACCGGCGATGACAATCTTCGCCGATGTCACGCGTCCCGCAGCGGGACGGTGCGACATGTCAGAGCCTGCGAAGTCCACTCAGCACCCTTTCCAGCAGTTCCGTGCCTACCGCGTCGGTCTCGTCGTCCAGCGAGGTGGGCTCGTACACCGCGACAAGGCCATCGGTGGCCATGTCAGCGACGATTACACGTGCCACACCGAGCGGCAGTTGCATGCGTGCGGCGATCTCGGCCAGCGACTGAACTCGGCCGCCGTCGCACATCGCCGCGATGTACTGATGCTCGCTTCCACCCTGTCCGCCGCGGCTCATGCCAGATCGGCCGCGAACGGTTGTCTCGACCAGCGCTTCCAGCGCTATCTCAAGTTTCGGCCGGGTCCGACCACGGGTTACGGCGTACGGCCTGACCAGCGCGCCGGTCGGCTCATCGCGTTCGGGCATCGTCACCGCTCACCCCTTCCTCGAACCCATAGAAGTGTCTCGTGTTCTCAACTTTTTGAACAGCGGCCGAAGACTCCGGCCGACTGCCCGTTCAGCCGAGAACCCCGGCCGCGGAACGCGGCGCGGGAGTGAGTGCCTCGCCGACGCGGTCGACCAGGAGGGCCATCTCGTAGCCGACCTGTCCGACGTCGCAGCTGCGAGCCGCGAGTACCGCGAAGGAAGAGCCGTCCGAGATGGACATCAGGAAAAGGAACCCGTTGTCCATCTCGACCACCGTCTGCAGCACGGCGCCACCCTCGAAGCACCTTGCGGCACCCTGAGTGAGGCTGACCAGGCCGGAGGCGATGGCTGCCAGTTGATCGGCGCGGTCCCGGGGGAGGTCCCGCGAGGCCGCCAGGAGCAGACCGTCAGCGGAGACCGCGATCGCATGCGCGACGCCGGGAACGCGGTCGGCGAAGTTGGCCAGGAGCCAACCGAGATCCTGCGTAGATGTCATGCCTCATGCTCCTTGCCAGCCTGCGAGGACTGCTGCCCGCCCGAAGTCTCCTCCGGGTTGGTCGATTCTTGGACGCGACCGCGCTGCACACCCCGGTGGTAAGCGGAGAGGAGACCGCGGACACCCTCGGGGGTACGACGCTGGACCGAGTTTTCGCTCCGGTCGACGCCGCCTGGGACGAGTTGGGCCATGGGGGTGCGCTTGGGCAGACCCGCCGTGGTCGTCGTCTCGACCGGCGTCTCCGCCGCCGCCCGAGCCGCCTGCCAACCCTCGTCGGCCGCGGTTTGCCACGGGGTCGTGGCAACGCTGCCGTTCGCGCCGGCGCCGTTCGAACTGACGCCGTTCGACGTGGCGCCGTGAGGGGCGCCGACACCAACAGTAGCCGGGCCACGGTCGCGCGGCTCGGGCGAGACGGCAGGCTGCGGCACGCCGATCGATCGAGCCGGCTCCCCGGTGGGGATCCGCTGCGAGGTGACCGGTTCTTCGAGCCCGTGCATCGACGGCTTGGTCTCGGCCGGGTGGGCCGTGGTGAACCAGGCCGACTC
>DASRYP010000787.1:0-3287 GCA_035687165.1 Actinoplanes sp.
ACGGCCGGTTCGGTCGTCGCGTCACGACTGTCGGCCGATCCGGGGCTGCGTGTCTGTCTCCTCGAGGGCGGCCCGTCCGACGTGGGTGACCAGCAGATCCTCCAGTTGCGCAACTGGCTCAACCTGCTCGAGGGTGACTACGACTACGACTATCCGATCGTCCCGCAGCCGCGCGGCAACTCGCATTTGCGGCACGCCCGGGCGCGGGTGCTGGGCGGCTGTTCGTCGCACAACACCATGATCAGCTTCTTGCCGCCGCCCGAGGATTTCGCGGACTGGGTGGCGGCCGGCGCCACCGGGTGGTCGTACGACGAGGTGCTGCCGCTCTGGAAGCGTCTGGCCATTACCATCACACCGGTCGCCGAGCGTGACCGGAACCCGCTGACCGAGGACTTCGTCACCGCGTGCCACAGCGCGCTCGGGGTCCCGATCCACGAGGACTTCAACGCCGCGCCGTTCGCCGACGGCACCGGCTTCTTCCCGGTCGGGTACCACCCCGAGACCGGCGTCCGCTCCTCCGCCTCGGTCGCCTACCTTCACCCGCACCTCGACCGGCCGAACCTCGACATCCGCACCGAGCACTGGGCGTTCCACCTCGACCCCGAGCGCGGCGTCTCGGTCCGCTCCGCGGGCCAGGTCAAAATCATCAAGGCCCGGCACGAGTACGTGCTGTGTGCGGGCGCGGTCGACACTCCGCGACTGCTGCTGCTCTCGGGCATCGGCCCGGCCGCCGAGCTCGAGAAGCTCGGCATCCCGGTGCGGCACGACCTGCCGGGCGTGGGGGAGAACCTGCTCGACCATCCGGAGTCGCTGATCCTCTGGGAGGCGACCCGCCCGATCCCGCCGATGTCCGCGATGGACTCCGACGCCGGTCTCTTCGTTCGCCGGGAACCGGGCGCCGCTCGGCCCGACCTGATGTTTCACCTCTACCAGATCCCGTTCACCGTCAACACCGAACGGCTCGGGTACGACGTACCGGAGCACGGTTTCGGAATGACGCCCAACGTGCCCCGCCCGCGCAGCGTCGGACGGCTGACCCTGGCTGACGCCGACCCGGCGACCAAGCCGCTGCTCGACTTCCGCTACTTCACCGACCCGGACGGCTACGACGAGAAGACCATCGTGGACGGTCTGCGGCTGGCCCGCGAGGTGGCGGCGACCGAGCCGTTCGCGTCCTGGATCGCCCGCGAGATCGCGCCCGGTCCCGCCCTGCGCAGCGACGAGGAGCTATCCGCGTACGGGCGGGCGGCGCACCACACCGTCTATCACCCCGCGGGCACCTGCCGGATGGGCGCGGCCACGGACGACGCGGCGGTCGTCGACCCTGCGCTGCGATTGCGCGGGGTGCCGAACGTCCGGATCGCCGACGCCTCGATCTTCCCCGTGATGCCCTCGGTGAACCCGATGGTCACCGTCCTGATGATCGGGGAACGGGCCGCCGACCTGATCAGCGCCGAGTTGACCGGACACTAGGGACCAAGGAGCCGGGGATGACACCGATGATCGCGGTAACGGATCTCTGGAAGGTGTTCGGTCCCCGGGCCGAACGCATTCCCGGCTCACCCCTGGCCGACCTGCCCCGGGCCGAACTGCGGGTCCGCACGGGCTGCCTGGTGGCAGTCCGCGAGGTCAGCTTCGACGTGCAGCCGGGCGAGGTCTTCGTCGTGATGGGCTTGTCCGGCAGCGGCAAGTCGACGCTGGTCCGCTGCTTGACCCGGCTGATCGAACCGACCAGCGGCGAGATCAGCATCGGCGGCGAACCGGTGCGCGCGATGAACCCGAAGCGGCTGCGCGACCTGCGCCGGCACCGGGTGGCGATGGTTTTCCAGCACTTCGGGCTGCTGCCGCACCGGCAGGTGCTGGACAACGTCGCCTACGGCCTGGAGATCCAGGGGTTGTCGCGGACCGAACGGCATCGGCGAGCGGCCGAGACGCTGGCGCTGGTCGGGCTCGAGGGGCACGAGCACCAGTACCCCGACCAGCTCTCCGGCGGCATGCAGCAACGGGTCGGCCTGGCCCGCGCGCTCGCCGCCGATCCCGAGGTGCTCCTCTTCGACGAGCCGTTCAGCGCGCTCGACCCGCTGATCCGTCGGGACATGCAGGCCGAGGTGCGCCGGCTGCACGCCGAGGTGGGCAAGACGCTGGTCTTCATCACGCACGACCTGGCCGAGGCGCTGAGCCTCGGCGACCGGATCGCCGTGCTCCGCGACGGCGAACTGGTGCAGGTGGGGACGCCGCAGGAGCTGGTCGGGGCGCCGGCCGATTCCTATGTGGCCGATTTCGTCCGCGACGTGCCGCGTTCCGACGTCCTGACGCTGCGCTGGATCATGCGGGAGTCCAAGCCGGGCGAGCTCTGCGAGGACGAGCCGCTCAACCACCACACGGTGATCCGCGACGCGGTCCACCGGGTGCTGCGGGCCGACCGCCCGATCGCGGTGGTCGACGGCACCCGCCACGTCGGCGTGATCGACGCCGACCAGCTGCTGCCCGCCCTGGTCAGCCACCATCGCCAGGTGCCGGCGTGACCGAGACGGCGCTCCGCCCCGGGCGGGCCACGAGCCGCACGCCGGACGTGGTGGTCGCACCGGGCCGGCGTGGGCTCTTGCGAACTCGTACGTGGGCTGCGGTTCTGGCCGTCGCGACGGTGGCGGCGTATCTGGTGTTCCGGACCGACGGCGCGGCCGACGAGAGCGACGCGGCGGCGTTCCGGTTCTTCGACGGCGTGCGCGACTGGGTGGACGACAACCGGGACACCAGCCCGTTCTTCCTCTACGGGATCAACTATGTGCGGCTCGGGGTGCGGCTGCTGGTCGAAGCGGTGCAGGGTGGGCTCGTCGGGCTCGGCTTCACGGGGCTCGTCGCCGCGGTCACGGCGATCGGGGCGGTGCTGGCCGGATGGCGCACGGGATTGCTGGCTTTGGGCGGCTTCCTCGCGTTCGGCGTGCTGGGGCTCTGGGACGAGAGCGTCGACACGCTGGTGCTGACGCTCTCGGCGGTGCTGCTCTCGGTGCTGATCGGCGTGCCGCTGGGAGTGCTCGCGGCCCGGGTGCGGTGGGTGGGCGCGACCCTGCGTCCGGTTCTCGACGTCATGCAGATCATGCCGACCTTCGCCTACCTCGCGCCGATGACGTTGCTCTTCCTGATCGGGGAGCCGGCCGCGGTGATCGCCACGATGATCTACGCCGTGCCGGCCACGATCCGGATCACGGCGCTCGGCATCGGCGAGGTGTCGCCGACCGCGGTGGAGGCGGCCACGGCGCTCGGCTCGACCCGGTGGCAACTGCTCG
>DASRYP010000788.1:0-10427 GCA_035687165.1 Actinoplanes sp.
CAATCCGGGCATTGCCCAGGTCGCCGAGCTGTACGAGGTGAAGGCCACCGACCCGGCGGCGGTGGCGGCGCTCGCCGTCGAGCTCGCCGCCGATCTGGTCGTGGTGGGTCCCGAGGCGCCGCTGGTGGCCGGGGTCGCCGACGCGGTGCGGGCCGAGGGCATCGCCTGTTTCGGCCCGAGCGCGGCCGCGGCCCAGCTCGAGGGGTCGAAGGCGTTCGCCAAGGACGTGATGGCCGCCGCCGGCGTGCCGACCGCCCGGTCGTACGCGTGCACCGGCGACGAAGAGGTGGCGCGGGCGCTCGACGACCTCGGCACGCCCTACGTGGTCAAGAACGACGGGCTCGCCGCGGGCAAGGGTGTGGTGGTGACCGACGATCGCGACGCGGCCGAACGGCACGCGGCCGACTGCGGAACCGTCGTGATCGAGGAGTACCTGTCCGGCCCTGAGGTCTCGCTCTTCGTGGTGACCGACGGCACGAGCGCCGTCCCGCTGATGCCGGCCCAGGACTTCAAGCGGCTCGCGGACGGCGATGAGGGGCCCAACACGGGCGGCATGGGGGCGTACGCCCCGCTCGACTGGGCGCCGAAGGACCTGGTACCCCGGGTGCTCGCCGAGACGGTCGAGCCGACGCTGGCCGAGATGCGCCGTCGCGGCACCCCGTTCGCCGGGCTGCTCTACGTCGGGCTCGCGCTCACCCCCGCCGGGCCCAAGGTCATCGAGTTCAACGCCCGCTTCGGCGACCCTGAGACCCAGGTGGTGCTGGCCCTGCTCGAGACGCCGCTGGCCGGGCTGCTCACTGCCGCCGCCACCGGCACACTCGCCGAACTGCCGCCGCTGCGCTGGAGCGAGGGCGCCGCGATCACGGTCGTGGTGGCCAGCAAGAACTATCCCGGAACTTCGCGTACGGGCGACGTCATCGAGGGCGCTGAGATTCCGGGCGTGATCCACGCGGGCACGGCCCGTCGTGAGGACGGCGCGCTGATCTCGGCCGGTGGGCGGGTGCTGAGCGTGACCGCCACCGGCCCCGACCTGGCCTCGGCCCGGGACGCCGCCTATGCCCTGGTGGACAGCGTGCGCCTCGACGGCGCCCAGTTCCGCACGGACATCGCGCTGGGTGCCGTCGAGGGCCGCCTCAAGTCGAGCTGAGCCTCAGGCCTTCGGGATGTCGAAGAGCTTGGCCACGTTGGCGGCCAGGCCCAGGTCACCTTTCGCCTTGATCTTGCCGGTCATGAACAGCATCATCGGGTTGGCGTCGCCCGAGACGACCTTGAGGAACGTGACCGCGTCCATCGTCATGGCCAGCTTCGGGTCGCGAACCGGTTCGCTGGTGACCGTGCAGGCGCCGTTCTCGATCACCGTCTCGTAGGTGTCGCTCGCGCCGCCGGCGCCGCCCGTGATGGTCCAGTGGATGACCGCAGTGGTGTTGCCGGCCTTCTCGGGACGGAACAGGCTCGGCATGCGGTTGAAGACCTCGTCGAGGATCTTCGAGCGCGAGTCCCCCGTCATCACCTCGGTGATCGTGGAATCCGGCGTCGCCTTGACGAGCTGCGCGAACTCCTTGGGGCCGATGGAGGCGAGCGTGTCCGGGTTGAAATCAGTCATCGGTAGACCTTTCAGGATAAGCCAGCTGCCTACTCATCAGTAACCTTAGCGACACTGCCGCTCTACCGTGCAGTCTGCCACTCCCAAACAAGTATTGGACAGTTGCCCCCGTCGTTCCCTAGGCTCCCCAACATGTCTTGGGGAGATGCGAGCAGAACCGCCGCTTTAAGGGCAACGGCCCATCCCGTACGGCTTCGGATCATGTCGCTGCTGACCGGCACGCCGATGACCGCCGCCGAGGTCGCCCGCGAGCTCGGCCTGACCCACGCCAACGCCAGCTACCACCTGCGCAACCTGCACTCCGCCGGGATGATCCTCCTGGCCGGCGAGGAGAAGATCCGCGGCGGCGTCGCCAAGCGGTACCGCTACGAGTCGACCCGCGACAGCGCGCCCGAGACGGCCGATCAGCGGCGTTCGCTCTTCGTCGCTCTCGGCAACGAGTTGGTCCGGCGCTCGGCCCGGGGGCTGTTCGAACGCCAAGAGCAAGAGATCCAGCGCGGCGAGCAAAGGATCCAGCGCGGCGAGCAAGAGATCAGAAGCCTGCTCGGCGACGGCGACTTCTGGATCGACCCTGACAAATGGCAAGAGATCATGGGTAGGGTCGCCGCCGCGATCCATGACCTGCATGCTGCGGCGCAGCCGCCGCGCACCGCCGGCACCGTCCGCACCAGCACGACCGTCGCGATGTTCGAGTTGGACTCCCCTGACCTGCCCGAAGGACCTGCCCGATGAAGCACAGCGGTTCCCTCGCGCCGCTCCGCATCCCCGCCTTCCGCTTCCTGCTGGCCGGCCGCACGATCAACGCGCTCGGCAACTCGTTCGCCCCGCTCGCGCTCGCGTTCGCCGTCCTCGACCTGACCGGCTCGGCCACCGACCTGGGCCTGGTGGTCGGCGCCCGCACCCTGGTCAACGTCGTGTTCCTGCTCTTCGGCGGGGTCCTCGCCGACCGCCTGCCGAAACACCTGCTGATGGTCGGGGCCAGCCTCGCCGCGTTCGCGACCCAGGCCGTCGTCGCGGTCCTGGTGCTCACCGGCACCGCCAGCATCCCGGTGCTCATCGTGCTCTCGGCGATCAACGGCATGGTCGGTGCGCTCGCCCTGCCGGCCACCTCGTCGATCCTGCCGCAAATCGTGCCCGCCGAGAGTCGCCAGCAGGCCAACGCGCTGAATCGCCTGTCGCTGAACTCGGCGGCCGTCCTCGGCGCCCCACTCGCCGGTGTGGTCGTCGCCGCGACCAACCCCGGCTGGGGCATTGCCTTCGACGCGGCGACCTTCCTGGTCAGCGGCGCGCTCTTCGCCTTCCTCCGGGTGCCGCCCCGCACCCCGGCCGTGCCGGCCCCGGGAGCCATCGGCGACGAGCAGACGCCGGGCGAGGCGGCCCTCGAGCCGGCCCGGCCGAACATCTTCGCCGACCTTCGTACGGGATGGTCGGAGTTCCGGTCACGCACCTGGCTGTGGGTCGTCGTGGCCGGCTTCTGCGTCATCAACGCGAGTTGGAGCGGCGCGCTCTCCGTCCTCGGACCGGTCGTCGCCGACGAGACGATCGGGCGTCAGTCCTGGGGCCTCATCATGGCCGCGCAGACTCTTGGCATGCTCGCCGGTGCGCTGCTCGCGATGCGCCTGCGGATGCGCCGCATGCTGCTCTTCGGCGTCTTCAGCACGTTCTTCATGGCGCTGCCGGTGCTGATTCTCGGCACGTTCCCGCACCTGTGGTTGCTCATCGTCGGCGCGCTGGTGGCGGGCCTGATGCTGGAGCAGTTCGGCATCGCCTGGGAGACGACGATGCAGGAGCACGTCCCGGCCGACAAGCTGGCCCGGGTCTACTCGTACGACATGGTCGGTTCGTTCGTCGCCATCCCCATCGGCGAGATGGCGGTCGGCCCGATCGCCCACGCCGTCGGTGTCAATCCGACCCTGGTCGGCGCGACGGTGCTGATCACGCTGGCCGTGGTCGGCATGCTGAGCAGCCGTGACGTACGCACCTTGCGCCATGAGGTGCCCGAGCCGGAATTCGGTCCCGTGAAAGAATCGGTCGCGTGACCATCCCGAACGTCCTAGCCGCCCGGTACGCCTCCACCGACCTCGTCGACCTCTGGTCCCCCGAGGAGAAGATCCGCATGGAACGCCGGCTTTGGCTGGCCGTCCTCCGCGCGCAACGCGATCTTGGTGTGGCCGTTTCCGAGGGCGCCGTCGAGGCGTACGAGTCGGTGCTCGACCAGGTTGACCTGGGCTCCATCGCGGCCCGCGAGCGGGTCACCCGGCACGACGTCAAGGCGCGTATCGAGGAGTTCAGCGCGCTCGCCGGCTTCGAGCAGATCCATCAGGGAATGACCTCCCGCGACCTGACCGAGAACGTCGAGCAACTCCAGATCAAGGCCTCGCTCGAGTTGATCCGGGCGCGCGTGATCACCACGCTGGCCCGGCTCACCGAGCGTGCGATCGAATACTCCGAGCTCGTGCTGACCGGCCGCTCGCACAACGTCGCGGCCCAGGCGACCACGCTCGGCAAGCGGTTCGCCTCCGCCGCCGAGGAACTCCTGATCGCCTACGAGCGTCTCGACGACCTGATCGCGCGCTATCCGCTGCGTGGCATCAAGGGCCCGGTCGGCACCGCCGCCGACCAGCTCGACCTGCTTGACGGTGACTTCGAGGCGCTGGCCACACTCGAGCAGCGGGTCGCCGGCCACCTCGGCTTCGAGCGCGTGCTGAGCAGCGTCGGCCAGGTCTACCCGCGCTCGCTCGACTTCGACGTGGTCTCGGCGCTGGCCCAGGTCGTCGCCGGACCGTCCTCGCTGGCCACCACGATCCGGCTGATGGTGGGCCAGGAACTGGTCACCGAGGGCTTCAAGCCGGGCCAGGTCGGCTCGTCGGCGATGCCGCACAAGATGAACACGCGATCGTCCGAGCGGGTCAACGGTCTCGCGGTGATCGTCCGCGGTTACCTGTCGATGGTCGGCGAGCTCGCCGGCGACCAGTGGAACGAGGGCGACGTCTCCTGCTCGGTCGTGCGCCGGGTCGCCCTGCCCGATGCGTTCTTCGCCGCCGACGGCCTGTTCCAGACCTTCCTCACGGTGCTCGACGAGTTCGGCGCCTACCCCGCGGTGATCGCTCGCGAGCTCGACCGGTTCCTGCCGTTCCTCGCGACGACCAAGATCCTGGTCGCGGCCGTACGCAAGGGGATCGGCCGCGAGGTTGCGCATGAGGTGATCAAGGAGCACGCCGTCGCCGTCGCGCTGGCGATGCGCGAGAAGGGCGCCACGGTCAACGATCTCTTCGACCGGCTCGCCGTCGACGGCCGGCTCGGGCTGAGTCGGGCCGAGATCGACACCCTGGTCGCCGACCGCGCCGCCTTCGTGGGGGCCGCACCCTCCCAGGTGCGCGCGGTGGCCGACCGGGTCGCCACGATCGTCGCAGCTCACCCCGAGGCCGCGAAGTACGCCCCCGCACCGATTCTCTGAGTTTGCCGCTGGTTTCCTGAGTTGCCGCCGGGGCACGACCGAGTCGATAGTCACGCCGCGCCCCGGCGGAATTCCCGCCGCACGGCAGTGGGGCGACCGCCGCACGGTCTCATGGAGATCGATGGTCTGACCCTAAGTTCCGCGCGCCTGACACACAAGAATCCAGTTCGTACCTATCCCCGGGGCGATGACCCGCCACCGCTTGAAAGTTTGATCGACGCAGTGGTGGAGATCACCCGTGAGTTGCCTGCTCAGCACCCCCGGCGTCGTCAGCACGTCACCGGCCCAGAATCTCACAGCGTGGTTCGCAAGGTAGGCTCCACGTGCTTACACCTATCAGTCAGGAGTGCCCGTGGCTCGCGTCGTGGTCGACGTCATGCTCAAGCCGGAGATCCTCGATCCGCAGGGCCAGGCAGTCGCCAACGCGCTGCCCCGGCTCGGCGTCACCGATGTCTCGTCCGTCCGCATCGGTCGCAGGATCGAGATCGAATTCGCCGGTGAGCCCGATCTCGCCCGGGCGCGCGAGATCGCCGACAAGCTGCTCGCCAACCCGGTGATCGAAGACTTCAACATCCACGTGGTGGATGACGCCGTGGCCGAGGTCGCCTGACCATGCGCATCGGTGTGGTCACCTTCCCCGGCTCGCTCGACGATGGGGACGCGGCCCGCGCCGCCCGCATCGCCGGCGCCGACGTCGTCCGTCTCTGGCACGGCGACCCCGACCTGCACGGCGTCGACGCCGTGGTCCTGCCCGGCGGCTTCTCCTACGGCGACGCCCTGCGCTGCGGCGCGATCGCCCGGTTCGCTCCGGTGATGGAGTCGATCATCGACGGCGCCCGTGGTGGCCTGCCGGTGCTCGGAATCTGCAACGGCTTCCAGATCCTCTGCGAGGCGCACCTGCTTCCCGGCGCGCTCACCCGCAACCAGCACCTGCACTTCCGCAACCGCGACCAGTTCCTGCGCGTCGAGTCCGTGAACACCGCGTGGACGAACACCTTCACCGCCGGCCACGAGATCCTGATCCCGGTGAAGAACGGCGAGGGCTGCTACGTCGCCGACGAGCGCACCCTCGACCAGCTCGAGGCCGAGGGACGGGTGGTCGCGCGCTACCTCCGCGGCAACCCCAACGGTTCGCAGCGCGACATCGCCGCGATCACCAATGAGGCCGGCAACGTGGTCGGCATCATGCCCCATCCGGAACACGCCGTGGAGGCGCTGACCGGTCCGTCGCTCGACGGCCTCGGCTTCTTCACTTCCGTCCTGCGGGCCCTCGCCGGGGCGCCCGTGGGCGCACAAGCAGGGGGACACCAGTAATGACGACGCAGCCGGACACGGCCACCAGCGGCGCCACCGCGCCGCCGGCCGCGCCGAACCAGTCGCCGGCGGCGGGGAAGCAGACAGGCTTCGCCGCGACCGACGTGCTGGTCAATGAGTTCGACGGCGGACCGGACACCGTGCAGCGCGCCCTCAGCACCCCCGAGGAACTGCAGCCGCACACCGAGCTGGGCCTCAAGGACGACGAGTACGACCGGATCCGGCAGATCCTCGGCCGCCGTCCCACCGCCTCCGAGCTCGCGATGTACTCGATCATGTGGAGCGAGCACTGCTCCTACAAGTCGAGCAAGGTCCACCTGCGCCAGTTCGGTGACAAGGTGCCGCAGGGCACCCGCATGCTCGCCGGCATCGGGGAAAATGCCGGCGTCGTGCAGATCTCCGACGAGCTCGCGGTCACCTTCAAGGTCGAGTCGCACAACCACCCCAGCTTCGTGGAGCCCTACCAGGGCGCGGCGACCGGCGTCGGCGGCATCGTGCGCGACATCCTCGCGATGGGCGCCCGCCCGATCGCGGTGATGGACCCGCTGCGTTTCGGCGCGGCCGACCACCCCGACACCGCCCGCGTGCTGCCCGGCGTGGTCGCCGGCATCGGCGGCTACGGCAACTGCCTCGGGCTGCCCAACATCGGCGGCGAGATCGTCTTCGACCCGACCTACCAGGGCAACCCGCTGGTCAACGCGTTGAGCATCGGCGTGCTGCCGGTCGAGCGCCTGCAGCACAAGGAGGCGGCCGGCGTCGGCAACATCGTCGTGCTGCTCGGTGCGCGCACCGGCCGCGACGGCATCGGCGGCGTCTCCGTCCTCGCGTCGGCGACCTTCGACGAGGGTGCCGAACAGCGCCGCCCGTCGGTGCAGGTCGGCGACCCGTTCATGGAGAAGCTGCTCATCGAGAGCTGCCTGGAGCTGTACGACGCCGGCCTCGTCGCCGGCATCCAGGACCTCGGTGGCGCGGGCCTGACCTGCGCGCTCACCGAGACCGCGGCCGCGGCCGGCACCGGCATGCGGGTGTGGCTCGAGCGAGTGCCGCTGCGGGAGGCGTCCATGTCGCCGACCGAGATCCTGGCCAGCGAGTCGCAGGAGCGCATGCTTCTGATCGTCACGCCGGAAAACCTGGAAAGCGTGCTCGCCGTCGCCGAGAAGTGGGGCGTCTGGGCCACCGCGATCGGCGAGGTCACCCCGGCCGACGGCGACGGCTCGCCGGGCCGCCTGGTGATCAGCTGGAACGACTTCGTCGTGGTGGACGTGCCCCCGGGTTCGCTCGCCGACGACGGCCCGGTCTATGCCCGGCCGATCCGCGAGCCCGCCGACCTGATCCTGCTGCAGGCCGACAAGGCCGAGACGCTGCCCCGGCCCGCCACCGGCGAGGAGCTGCGCGCGACGGTGCTGCGCATGATCGCCTCGCCGAACCTGTGCGACAAGTCGTGGGTCACCGAGCAGTACGACCGCTACGTTCTCGGCAACACGGTGCTGGCCCAGCCGGAAGACTCGGGCGTGCTGCGCATCGACGAGCGCACCGGGCTCGGCGTCGCGCTGTCGGTCGACGGCAACGGCCGCTTCGCCCGGCTCGATCCTTACGAGGGTGCGCGTCTCGCGCTCGCCGAGGCCTACCGGAACGTCGCCGTCACCGGTGCCGAGCCCGTCGCGGTGACCGACTGCCTGAACTTCGGCTCGCCCGAGGACCCGGCCGTGATGTGGCAGTTCGCCGAGGCCGTCCGCGGCCTGGCCGACGGCTGCTTGCAGCTCGGCACCCCGGTGACCGGCGGTAACGTCAGCTTCTACAACCAGACCGGCGCGGCCGCGATCCACCCCACCCCGGTGGTCGGCGTGCTGGGCGTCTTCGACGACGTCGCCCGGCGCATCCCGATGGGCTTCCCGGCCACGACCGGCGAGGGCGACCGGCTGTTCCTGCTCGGCGACACCCGGGTCGAGCTCTCCGGCTCGGAATGGGCCTGGGTGACCCACGGCCACCTGGGCGGGCGTCCGCCCAAGGTCGACCTCGAGAACGAGCGCCGGTTGGGCCAGCTGATGGCCCGGGCCTCGCAGGCCGGTCACGTCAGCGCGGCGCACGACCTCTCCGACGGTGGTCTGTCCCAGGTGCTCGTCGAGAGCTGCTTGCGGCGTAACGTCGGCGCCCAGGTCGCGCTGCCCGAGGACGGCAACACCGCTTTCGTGCAGTTGTTCAGCGAGTCGGCTGGCCGTGCGCTGGTTGCCGTCCCGCGTGGGCACGAGAAGGCGTTCGTGGCCCTCGCTGCCGAGTTCGGCGTTCCGTGCGCCGCGGTCGGCATCACTACGGCCGAGCCGGTGCTCGAGGTGCAGGGTCAGTTCAGCCTGCCGCTCGACGAGGCCCGTGCGGCGTTCGAGGGGACGCTGCCCCGGCTCTTCGGCGGTGCGGCCGAGCTGGCCAACCGGCACGGCGACCCGGAGCACGCGGCCGACCCGACCGCGCCGGCGAGTCCCGATCGGGGCAACGAGGTGCTGATCACCGCGGCGTCGGGTGCGGCGATGGAGACGGCGGCCCCGATCGAGGCGGACGGCATTCCGGCCGCCGCCGTGGCCGAGGTGAAGGACCCGGTCCCGGACAAGAACGCGCCCGGCTTCTGACGGAACGACGCAGGGCCGAATGACGCAGGGTCGAATGACGCAAGGCCGAACGACGCAAGGCCGGTCGGCGGAGACGCTGGCCGGCCTTGCGTCATTCAGCAACGCCCGCCACGGCCACGCCGCGCCACGGCAATGAAAAAGCCGGTCAGCGTCACCGCTGACCGGCTTTTCAGGTGTCCCTGATCGGGGACACCTCACTCAGTAGTCGTGGCTACCCCGGCGCGGGCCGGGCGTCTCCGGGCGCGGCTGCCCACCGCCGTGCGTGCCGCCCCGCTGGTTGTAGCCGTTCTGGCCGTACTGCGGATCCTCGTAGCCGGCCTGGTCGGCGTAGCCACCGGCCGGCGGCGAGTCGTATCCGCCCCGCTGCTCGCCCTGGTAGCCGTCGTCGTACGGCTGGCCGCCGTACTGCTGACCGCCCGACACTCCGCCCGCCGGCACCCCGCCCGCCTGACCGCCACCGTAGGCGCCGCCACCGTACTGGCCGTCCTGCGGGCCGTAGCCGTTGTTGTCGATGGCGTCACCCGGCGCGGTCCACGATCCGTAGCCGCCCTGATCGGCCGGCTGCTGTCCGTAACCGCCGCCGTATTGCTGGGCGCCCTGGTCGGCGCCGTACTGGCCGCCCCCGTACTGCTGGGTGCCGTATTGACCGGCGCCCTGCTCGTAGGGGACACCGTAGGCCTCTTCCGGCTCGGCCTCCGGCCGATACATGCCGGTAGCCTCGCCATACGCTCCGTAACCGGCACCCTGCTGGGCGCCGCCGACGGCGCCGTAGCCGTCGTCGTCGCTCTGCGCCTGACCGCCGTACTGCTGGGTCCCGCCGCCGTACTGCTGGGTGCCCCCGCCGTACTGCTGAGTCCCGCCGCCGTACTGGTTGCCCGGGTCGTTCCAGGCGCCCGCCGGCGTTCCGGCGTAGGTCCCGGGCTGCGGCATCGGCGCACCGTAGGGGTCTGGGAACTCGTCCTCGACCGCGGGCACCGGACGCTGCAGCATGGTCGGCGCGTCCGACATGGAGGGCGCACCGGAGCGCGGAGCGATCATGGTCGCGTCGCTGCGTCCGCCACCGACCGGCGTGCCGACCCGGGTCGCGTCGGTGAACCGGCCCGGGCCAGGCGGCACCGGCCCGCCCGAACCGGGGCGGCCGGTCGGGCCGTCGTCCCCGCCGCTGTTCCGGCGCCGCAGCACCACCAGCACGATCGCGCCGATGCCGGCCGCCACGAGTAGCACGCCGATGATGATGTAGAGCATCGAGCCACCGTCGTCGTCCTCGTTGGCGGCGGTGTTGTCCGTGGGGGGCTCGGTCGCCGTCGTCTCCTCGGGAGTCGTCTGCTCCTCGCTCACCTCTTCGGTGGGGGTGGCGCTGACTGACGCGCTCGGCGACGTGGAGACGGACGGGGACGGGGTGACTTTGGACTTGAGCGTCAGCGACACGGTC
>DASRYP010000789.1:0-3874 GCA_035687165.1 Actinoplanes sp.
CGCCGGACCCGGACGCTCCGAAGCCCGCGGGCTCGGCGCATCAGATGGGCGGCCGCCGGCGTGGCGCTCGTCGCGGTGGTCGCCGCGATCCCGCTGAACCGGCCCGAGCTGCCCGGATATTCGTTCGCGGCGCCGGTCAACGACGCCGTCGGCTGGATCGAACTGCACTGGTACGGCGGCACCGAAGCGCTCAAGAACGGGATCAGTGCGGGTGTGCTCGACCCCCTGGAGACCGTGCTCGTGACGACGCCGTGGTGGCTCTTCGTGGCCGCCGTCGCCGCCTTCGGCGCACTGGTCAGCGGTTGGCGGGCGGCCGTGACAGCCGCCCCGGCGGCCGCCGGACTGGCCGGGCTCGGCCTCTGGCAGCACTCGATGCAGACGCTCGCCACCGTGCTCGTGGCGATCGTGCTCACCCTGCTGATCGGTGTGGCGATCGGCGTCTTCTGCGCCCGTCACGATCGCCTCGCCACCGCTGTGCGCCCGCTGCTGGACGCTGCCCAGACGATGCCGTCCTTCGTGTATCTGCTCCCGGCCGTGGCGCTCTTCGGCGCGAGCCGTTTCACCGCCATCGTCGCCGCGATCATCTTTGCCGTGCCGCCCGTGGTGCGGCTGGTCGAGCGTGGCCTGCGCGACGTGCCACCGACCGTCGTCGAGGCCGCTCTCAGCGCCGGCTCGACGCCGCGCCAACTGCTCTGGAAGGTGCAGCTGCCGATGGCCCGCGGCGGCCTGCTCCTCGCGGCCAACCAGGGGATCGTCATGGTCCTGGCGATGGTCGTCGTGGGTGGGCTCGTCGGGGCCGGCGCCCTCGGGTACGACGTGGTCGCCGGCTTCTCCCAGCGCGAGCTCTTCGGCAAGGGCCTCGCCGCCGGCCTGGCCATCGTCCTGCTCGGCATCCTGCTCGACCGCTTGACCCAGGGTTTCCACCACGCGAAGGGGAATCACCCATGAGAACACTCCGAACGGTCGTCGCCGCGGCCGTGATAACCACCTTGGCCGCCTGTGCGGGCGCGACCTCCGGCGCCGGCGAGACCGAGCCGAGCGCCGGCGCGAAGGGCAAGGTCAACCTCGCGATCAACCCGTGGGTCGGTTACGAGGCGAACGCCGCGGTCATCGCTTACCTCCTCGAGAAGAAGATGGGCTATCAGGTCGAGAAGAAGGAGCTCAAGGAGGAGATCGCCTGGCAGGGCTTCGCGACCGGTGAGGTCGACGCGATCGTCGAGAACTGGGGGCACCCGGACCTCAAGAAGTCCTACATCGAGGAGAAGAAGGTCGCCGTCGACGTCGGTCCGACCGGCAACCAGGGCGTGATCGGGTGGTACGTCCCACAGTGGATGGTGGACAAGTATCCGGACATCACCGACTGGAAGAACCTCGACAAGTACGCCGACCTCTTCAAGACTTCGGAGTCGAAGGGCAAGGGCCAGTTCCTCGCGGGCGACCCGTCCTTCGTCACCAATGACGTGGCCCTGGTGGCGAACCTGAAGCTGAATTACACGGTCGTCTACTCCGGCAGCGAGGCGGCGATCATCAAGGCCGCGCAGCAGGCCACCGCGCAGACGAAGCCGCTGCTCTTCTACTTCTACGAACCGCAGTGGCTCTTCGCCCAGCAGAAGTACGTGCGGGTGAAGCTGCCCGAGTACAAGGCGGGGTGCGACGCCGACCCGAAGAAGGTCGCCTGCGACTACCCCGATTACGTGCTCGACAAGATCGCCAGCAAGAAGTTCGCCGACGGCAACAGCACCGCCTATCAGCTCATCAAGAACTTCACCTGGACCAACGAGGACCAGAACCTCGTCTCGGACTACCTCACCAATCAGGGCATGAAACCCGACCAGGCCGCCGAGAAGTGGGTGAACGAGCACGAGGCGACCTGGAAACCCTGGATCCCGGCGGGAAGCTAGATGGCGTTGAAGGCTCAGGCGAAGGTCGTGATCATCGGTGCCGGGATCGTCGGGTGTGCGCTGGCCGACGAGCTGACGGCGCGCGGCTGGACCGACGTCACCGTGCTCGAGCAGGGCCCGCTCTTCGTGCCGGGCGGGTCCAGCTCGCACGCGCCGGGGCTGGTCTTTCAGACCAATCCGTCGCGCACGATGTCGCGACTGGCCCGGTACACCGTCGAGAAGCTGGCCGAGCTGGACTGTTTTCACCAGGTCGGCAGCCTCGAGGTGGCGACGACGCCGGAGCGGCTGCGGGAGCTGCATCGCCGTTTCGGCTTCGGCCAGTCGTGGGGGATCGGCTCCGCGGTGATCGACCCGGTCGCCTGCGCCGACCTCTTTCCCCTGCTGGACCAGGACCGGATCCTCGGCGGCCTGCACGTGCCCACCGACGGCCTGGCCCTGGCGGTCAAGGCCGGCCAGCAGCAAGCGGAACGAGCCCAGCGGCGCGGCGCCCGCTTTGTCGAGCAGGCCCGCGTCGTCGACGTGCTCAAAAAGGCCGGCCACGTAGCAGGCGTACGCACCGAGGACGCCACCTACGAAGCCGACATCGTCGTGAGCTGCGCCGGTTTCTGGGGGCCGCGGATCGCCGAGCTGGCGGGCGTCACGATCCCGCTGCTCCCGATGGCCCACCAGTATGCGCGGACGTCCGGGGTCGGGGCCACGGACACGATGCCGATCCTGCGCCACCAGGACCGGGACCTGTATTTCCGGGCGCACGGCGACGAACTGGGCATCGGTTCCTATCTGCACGATCCGATGCCGGTGAGCTTGGACGAGCTGGCCGAGGGTGAGCATCCGTCGATGCTCCCGTTCACCCCGGACACTTTCGGCGAATCCTGGGCGGCGGCCGCCGAGCTGCTGCCCGTTCTGCGGAATGCCGAACGAACGGACGGCTTCAACGGCGTCTTCTCCTTCACCGCCGACGGCTTCCCACTGCTCGGCGAAGCCCGCGAGCTGCCCGGCTTCTGGACCGCCGAGGCGATCTGGGTGACCCACTCGGCCGGCGCCGCCCGCGAGCTGGCCGAGTGGCTGGTCACCGGCCGTCCCAGCGTCGACCTGCACGAATGCGATCTGAACCGTTTCGACGAGGCGCAGCTCGCCCCGGCGTACACGAGGGAACGGTCGATTCGCGGCTTCATCGAGGTCTACGACATCGTGCACCCGCTCGACCCGCCGTCGGTGCGCGACGTGCGGGTCAGCGCCTTCCACGCCCGTCAGCGCGAGCTCGGCGCCGTCTTCGGCGAGGCGGCCGGTTGGGAGAGGCCCCTCTGGTACGAGTCGAACGCCGCCCCCGCCTCGGTGCGACGGCGGGACGACTGGTCGAGCCGCCACTGGTCCCCGATCGCCGAGACCGAGGCGCACCTGACGCGGGAGAACGTCGCGCTCTACGACATGACCCCGTTGACGCGCCTCGCGATAACCGGTCCGGTGTCTTTCCTGCAGGGCGTGACCAGCAACAACGTCGACAAGCCGGTCGGCTCGGTGACGTACACGCTGGTGCTCGACGAGGCCGGCGGCGTGCGTAGCGACGTCACTGTGGCCCGGCTCGGCGAGGACCGCTTCCAGGTCGGCGTGAATGGCCCGCTCGACCTCCTCTGGCTGCGAAAACACGCCCCCGCTGGGGTGCGCGTGGAGGATGTCACCGGCGGCACCTGCGGCCTCGGCGTCTGGGGCCCGCGCGCCCGCGACCTGGTCGCCCCGCTCACCGACATCGACGTCTCGGCCGGCGCGTTCCGCTACTTCCAGGCCCGCGAGGGCTATCTCGGCACCGTCCCCGTCACCATGCTGCGGCTCTCCTACGTCGGCGAGCTCGGCTGGGAGATCTACACCCGGGCCGAGTACGGGCTGCGCCTCTGGGACACGCTCTGGTCGGCCGGCCGCGATCTGGGTCTCGTCGCCGCCGGTCGGGCCGCCTTCACCAGCCTGCGGTTGGAGAA
>DASRYP010000790.1:0-2872 GCA_035687165.1 Actinoplanes sp.
TCGCCGAGATCGACGCCGCCGCCGCGGAGGACGCGGCCGGGCGGGCGAAACGGCGAGCCGCGGCACAACAAGAGCTCGACGGGGTACGCGTGAAGCTGCGCGCCGCCGACGTGGCGCTGTCCAGGACGAGGGTGCTCACCCCGGTCCCGCACGACGACGACGAGGAGGACCGATGACGGATCACCATGACTTCGGCGACCACGACGACTTCCCGGTCTTCGACGAACACCACGGCGATGCCGGCCACGACGAGCAGCCGAGCTTCGAGGAGCACCAGCACGATCTGTACGAGCCCGACGACCACGATCCCGGAGTCTTCGAGCCGGGACACTTCGAGCCGGGACACTTCGAGCCGGGACCCTTCGAGGAGCACCACGAGCCGCCCGCCGTCGAGGATCCGCAGGTCGGCGACCCGCAGATCGAGGACCACGTCGTGGAGACGGCCGACCCGGTCGAGGTGTTCCCGCCCGCCCTCGACGTCGGTGAACTGCCCGAACCGGTCGACGGCTTCCCGTGGATCGACACCGGCAGCCTCGGCGTCGTCCACGCCGCCGCCGCGGAGACAACCGATCCCGTACGGCCGGAGGAGCTCGCCGAGTACGCCGGGCTGGACCTTCCCGAGGCGCAGGACCCGTGGGCCGCGCTCGCCGGCTCCGAGGACCCGGCGACCAGCACCCTGGCCCGCTGGTGGCAGGAGAACTGAGCGGGAAACCAAGGACGCGCCCGGTCCCCGCCCGGTCGCCGCGGATGGCATAGTTTCGCCCGCCACGAAACGACATCTGGAGCGACGCACATGGCCGCACCCGGCACTGATCTCAGCGTTCCCACCGCCGGCCGCCGGGAACGCACGGGCTGGTACTTCTACGACTGGGCCAACTCGGCCTTCTCGACCACCGTCCTGACCGTCTTCCTCGGACCCTTCCTGACCACCGTCACCGAGATCGCCGCAGGGTGCCCGCTCGGCACCGACGACTGCATCGGCCGGGTCCACCCGTTCGGTCTCAGCATCGCCGCCGGCTCGTTCTACCCGTACGTCGTCTCGCTCTCGGTCTTCCTCACCGTCTTCGTCCTGCCGATCATGGGCGCGGTCGCCGACCGGGCCCCGCGCAAGAAACCGCTGCTGGCCGGGGCCGCGTTCCTCGGCGCCGCCGCCACCATCGCGATGATTTTCGTGACCGGCGACCGGTACTGGCTCGGCGGGCTGCTGTTCCTGATCGCCAACATCGCGTTCGGCGCCGCCGTCGTCGTCTACAACTCGTTCCTGCCGCAGCTCGCCGGCCCCGACGACCGCGACAAGGTGTCCAGCCGCGGCTGGGCCATCGGCTACCTCGGCGGCGGCCTGCTGCTCGCGGCGAACCTGGTCGCGGTGACCCTGCTGTCGGTCACCGGCGACGACCAGCGCACCCTGGACATCGCCCGGTTCTGCATCGTCAGCGCCGGCGTCTGGTGGGCCGTCTTCACCCTGCTCCCGCTGCGCTGGCTGCGCGAACACCCCGCCGCCGGCGCCGCGGCCACGCGCGGCAACGTCCTCACCGACGGGTTCAAACAGCTCGGGCACACGTTGCGCAGCCTCAAGGCGTACCCGCTGACCTTGTTCTTCCTGCTCGCCTACCTGATCTACAACGACGGCGTCCAGACCGTGATCGCCCTGGCCGGCCAGTACGGCACCGAGGAACTCGACCTGGAACAGTCGACGCTGATCGTGACGATCCTGATCGTGCAGTTCCTCGCGTTCGGCGGCGCCCTGGCCCTGGGCGCCCTGGCCGCGCGGCTGGGTGCGCGCAACACGGTGCTGCTCAGCCTGGTGCTGTGGCTGGGCGTGATCGTCGCCGCGTACTGGCTGCCGGCCGGGGAGCCGCTGCAGTTCATGCTGCTCGGCGCGGGCATCGGCATCGTCCTGGGCGGCAGCCAAGCCCTGAGCCGCAGCCTCTTCTCGCAGCTGATCCCGCGGGGCAAGGAGGGCGAGTACTACGGCTTCTACGAGATCAGCGACAAGGGCACCAGCTGGCTCGGGCCGCTACTGTTCGGAGTGATCTTCCAGCTGACCGACAGTTACCGGCTGGGCATCATCTCACTGGTCGTGTTCTTCGTGGTGGGTGGAATTCTGCTCGCTCTGGTGCCGATGCGCCGCGCCATCACGGCGGCGGGCAACACACCCCCCAGACTGATCTGATGGACATCCCGATCGACCCGTCGTCACCGACACCCCCCTACGAGCAGGTACGGCTGCGCATCGCGGAGCTCGCGGCCGGGGGTGTCCTGGCGGCGGGTGAAAAACTGCCTCCGGTACGCGCCCTGGCCGCCGGGCTGGGGCTGGCGGCGAACACCGTGGCCCGCGCCTACCGGGAACTCGAGATCGCCGGGCTGGTCGAGACCCGCGGCCGGCTCGGCACCGTCGTCACCGCCCGGGCGGCGGGCACGTCGGCACAGGCGCAGAAGGCCGCGGAGCTGTACGCGGAGAAAACCCGCGCGCTGGGGGTGCCGCCCGAGACGGCACTCGCGCTCGTCCGGGCGGCGCTGGGTCTGTAGCTTCGGTCAGGTCGGTGACGTCGTTGCAGAAGCGGCGGGCGTACCCCGGAAGGAAGGGTCGGCGACAACGGCCGTGACATGCTCGCTCAGCGTCACCCTGCCGTGGACCTGCGCCTCGACGTAGTCGGGTTTCCCGTAGTCCTGGCGGAAAAATCAACGGATATGGCTGACCTGCGGAAACATGGGGGTCCATGATCGTCGTATCGATGTTCTCCACTATGTTCACGGCTGGTGTTCGGCTGGTGACGTAGGGAGTGTCGATGGCGACGCGGTTGTTCCCCGATGAGCAGATGGAGCGGCTGAAGTCGTATCCGGACATCGGCAAGGATGAGTTGATCCGGTT